>NZ_JBREBQ010000001.1:0-212193 GCF_052906625.1 Geobacillus sp. CCR
TTTTGTGTACAATTCATCTGAAGTCCTCCTTGGTATGGTGAGTGATGTGTTTGACACCCCTGCATCATACCAAGAGGGCTTTTTTTGATCAAGTCCCCGGAAAAGCTCCTAACGGGAATGCTCCTTTTTGGTCATACCGCTCCACTGAATTTGTCGAACGGTAGGTATGGCTGAACAGGCATATTTCTCATCCACCGTGCATACGCTATTACCGCAAGCGGTATCGCGCGGTACTAGCGTGGCTCCGGCTCAGACGGCCGGGGCCGTTTCTTTTGCGGCGATGGTATGACTGGAAATGAGGAAACAGTCATACCAATCAAAACGGCAGTATTACCAGTGAGTTAGGATGCTGTTTCGTGTTCTTCGGATCAGCTGCTATACAAATTCGCTAACTATCCTCACATCAAACGATGGTTTGGTTTCGACAGACGAAACGGAGTGGCTACCTTCCATATCGCGCTGGATCAGCGACTTCACATAGGCAGAAAAATTGGTGTGGCGACTCGCGTGTTCATATAGCCTCCGTTGATGCGGATCTACCACATTGAACGATACGCCCTTGGTCTTAATGTCTTTCCCCATACAACACCTCTCCGATCCGATAAAAGGCTACGACATTGGCGAATACCGGAGACAATACTTTTCCGTTGTGCATTGGTTGCAATAATTCACAATTCGGGAAATAAGCTCGCAAATGGTCAATCAACGGGATCGCTCCGCCTCCAATTAACTTCACGATGTCAAACTCATTCCATTTAGTTAGTGCAGTGTTGGCGATTTTGCGAGCCAACGCGGCATAGTCGCGGGATTTGATCGTTTCTAACCCGAATCGCTCTGTAAAGCTGTCTCGGTCAACTAATCGCATATCGTCAACCGTGCCAAAATTGATCGTGCCACTTCCAACGTCGATGATCCGTACAAGTCCGTGCGTCGGCTGTGTCAAAACGGCGGAACATCCCTCAACGGCCACGCGAACACGGCGGATGACGATTTTCTTTTCAATGAACCCATCTCCATAGTCCACTGCGAGGATGTGTTCCCCTTTCAGCATATCAATAATTTTCTTCTTTTCTTCCTCGGTGTGCGTGCTGATCGGCTGGCCGACGACAATGTCATTGACCATGTCGCACGAGTAGCGATGGATAGCTAGCAGCACGCGTAGTTTGGCTTCCTCGTGCGCTTTGGTTTCCCCTTTTCGTGTACCGACAAATTCGGATTCATACAGCGCTAGCGTTCCGGCAAATCCTCGTCTTCCCTCATACTCAAACACCATGTCATCTTCGCCAAAACGGTCTTTCAGCCGCCGTTCCCGATACTCGCCCATCGCCGACTCGAATAAATACGCTCCTTCGGCCGTCACCACCTTCGTTTTCCGATTTCCCGCGTCAATGCCAAGTATCATCGTATCCCTCCTTTGAAAATGGTTAAAAAGCGGTTGAAAACTTCGTCTGTTTTAGCGGCTTAGTTGTAATCTGTTCGCTATCTGGTTTAAACCTATGAACCATTGTTTGTCCGTTAGAACTTGTCCTATGAAATTTATTTCATCTCTTTGGAACAACATTCAAAAAAGGGGATCAAGTCGCTATGTAGAATACCTTAAAATGAGGTGATTGATATGGGGGAGCAATTGAGGTTCGAATGCCGATTAAGAGTGATACTCGCTGAAATTAAAGCAAAGGACCCGTCATTTACAAATGAGAAATTTGCTAAGCGTGTAGGAATTGGAAAGAATACATTAAGCGGAATTATTAATGGTCATGCTCTACCGAATCTCGAAAATGCATACAAGATTGCGAGGGAATTAACCAAAATCACAGGAAAGAACGTGATAATCGAGGATATCTGGATTGTAAAAGAGGAGTAAAACAAAAAGAGCCTACTCAAAACGAGTAGGCTTCATTAATTCCATTCACTTGGTAAAACATCAATATTGGAAATATCAAATTTCTTATCAAACGTAATGTCATGTACAAATGTATCTCCCCAATTCTGGGTTTCCACTTTGGTGTCTTTTGTAGTCGTTATTCCCAGTCCTTTAAGTATTTCTTCGAGTGATTTATCGGTTTCAACTTGAAGATGAACCAATTTTCCTTGATAAAAGGTTGCTGTAGCATATGTAAACAATTCGGATTTGCCATACGTTAAGTAATCCGCGTTTATGGTTGAACCGTCTTTTAATTGAAACTTGCCATTCTCATACTGTTTTTCACTAGAATCGAGCTTAAATCGTTTATTAAATTCATCTTTAGTCAAAAAGGTTTTGTTGGTTGTCTGTTGTTCTGTATCCTTTTTAGTTTGTTGCTGCTTATCAGTTGTTTCCTGCTGTTTTTCTTGTGTATCCCCCTTCTCTTCCTGCGTAGTTTTTGGCTTCGATGCTGGTTGCGCTTGTTGCCCATCGTCGCTGTTACCGGTCACACTTCCGATAATAAATAAAACCACAAGAATAGCCCAAAACCACCACTTTTTCCATATGTTTTTCATTTTAACACCCCCCTGCCAACATTATACTAGCAAGGGTGTTGCATGAAAATAAAAAAATGTCCTTCTTGAATGAGAAGGGTTTTTCTATTTGAAAAATGGATATTTTAGAAGCATTTTCTGGAATGGGCCTTCATCTTTGATCGGGAGACGGCGTGAAGATTGGTAGTAACATTTTTTGTGGATAATGGTGTTAATAATGTCGAGGAACACTTTTTCATCCGGCTGAACCGGCTCCGAACAAACTGGACAACGTAATCTGCCGACGATTTCGAACACGGAATCACCTCCCAATACTTCATTCCACAAAAATAAAAAAAGCCCTGCCAAGAGGCAGGGGATTAGTCAGTGATAAACACTGGATACCCTTTTTTCTTCAATTCTTCTGCAAGTCGTTCTGCGTTTTTCCGGTCGGCAAACGCCCCGACTTGCACGCGGTATAATTTTTTGTCAGACACTTTTTGTTGTGGTTGAGGGGTCGCTTTTTTCTTGAGACCGAAAGCTTTGACAATGCCTTGTACATGACCATGTGCGACTTGCAAAAGGAACTGTTCACTGTCCAGTTTGGCCGCATCATTTTTGTTGTCGATAAACAAATTCTCTGTCAATAATGCTGGCATATGCGTTTCGCGCAATACTGCATAGTTGGCTCGCTTTTTACCACGATCAGTCACGTTGCCAATTGCTTTCATGATCTCCGAATGAATCACGTTTTGATATGCGATTGTTGCCGAGCTGACGTTTCCGTTATAAATATACGACTCGAACCCCGTTCCGCCTCCGGCGTTAATGTGAACAGAAATGAAATAGTCTGCTTTCAACCGATTTGCAATCTCCGCGCGTTCGGAAAGTTCAAGAAATCGGTCGTCTGTACGGGTGTAATGTACTTCTACGCCCTCGTATTCAGCAAGCAAATTACCGATTTTTTTGACGATGTTCAACGTCAAGTCTTTTTCTCTCAACCCGTTTCCTACAGCTCCGCTATCTTTTCCGCCATGTCCCGCGTCTAAAACGATACGTACCATTATTTATCATCCCCTTCTACTTTTTCAATCGCATATTTAATCGCCGCCACCGAACCAATGCCGTAGAGTGCATATTTCAGCCCGACGATCAGCACGTCAAACGAAAAAGCGCGGCTCTCGAACGCCGAGAATGCCACGCCCAGCACAACCGCGACAAGCGGGATATAGCGGTTCGGGATGTTGGCTGCCTGCCGGATCGCATAAAGCAAGACAGCCAGTGCGATGTAAGCCGTAAACTCGATGGATATAATTTGCTCCATCATTGAATCCCTCCTCTCAAAATAAAAGACAGCACCGCTCCCACGATGCCGCCGATGATCAACCGTAAAATCCACGTTGTGTTGTTTTTGATTGTGCCAATATCTTCGCGCATGTCTTTGATGTTCGACTCGGCAACGGCTAATCTCGTTTTCACGTCTACCATGTCGTTGCGCAACATATCTACGTCTGCCTCCAATTTTGCAATCCGCGTATCCATGTCATCACCTCGACATAAAAAAATACGCCTCCCCGGCGTTTATTGCACAGTATCGTCCTATTGTGTAATTAAATCTTCGCGTCCTTTTTCACGAAGATAAGCGTCGATTCCTTCTTTTAAATCCGGTCGCCGACTAGTGACAAAATCATAAGTATAAGCTCCATCAATGATACGTTGCGCTAAATATGCCGCCATTTCACATACCTCCTAATAATAATTCATCCATTGCTTGTTGCATTATTTCGATTTGATTTTTTAATTCTCGGTTTTCTTGTTCAATTAGTTGTAGTTTTTCTTCTGGTGTTAGTGGTCTGTCTCGATATTCAACTGATACTGTTTTTGTTGCTGGGTCTGCTACTAAAACGCCATATTTACCCACCAACGTATTATCGATTGTTGGCAACGAGTCAACAAAAAATCCTCTTTCTTTCATTTCATCCGTAATCAACCGGTGGTCATATAAAATTGTTTCAACTTCATGATTATCTGAACGATAAACAATGAACATATTAATTACCCCCTTAATGCATAATAAAAGTCTAATACTTGAATCATCGAGCCGACTGAAAAAGGTTTTTTAACTCCGTATAAATTTTCTAATGTAATGTTAGTCTGTACATAAATACTTACTTGATGATTTTCTTTGCCTGTAAAAGTAACTCCGCTTTGTCCACTGTAATATATAAAAGAATTTCCAAATCGGTCAAAACCTATTCGATTAGCGGTGGTGCTGAAATTTTTTGTTCCTATAACTGCTCCTGTCTGTTTGTCAACTTTCGTAATCTGATTAGCAGTTGTTATAGCAAAAATATAGTTTTCGCTCTGTTTAAGAAATGAAGGGTTACTACCATTAACAGTTAATCCCGTTACTGTCCATAACTTTTGTTTTGTTACAGGGTCAATTTTATAAAGCTCTCTGTTCAAATCATAGACATAGAGATAGCCGTCTTTATCCATTTCCATAAGTGTAGCTGATGCTGTAATAGGAATAGTGTTTTCTAATTGACCGGATGAATTAATAACCTCAATTCTTAACAAATAGTTATTAATTCCATAAACCTTCCCATTTCTTACTTGCATAGCAGGATAGACTTGGTTGTTAGGAATAGTAAAAGTCCATACTTGCGTCGGAATTCCGCTTGAAACAATTGGGAATTTCCAAAGCGTTGACGGTCTACTAGAAACATAAAAATGTGTATCATCTCTAGCAACTGATTCAATAGAATCAGCAAAACTAGGCGTTTGAAATTTTTTATTCAGATTACGGTCAAAACATTCTACGTGGTAATCTCCACCGGTAGAATTGTTAAAAGCAATAAAAATTAGTCCGTCTGCTTCGTCATTATAAGCGGCACGATAACCTCCGTAAAAGAAATTATACGATGTCGATTTTACAATGTTTAGTATAGTATTATCGTTTTTTAAACGCATACCCCCGCCAAATTGCCCACCATGTTCCCTAATATCAATCAATGGCATTATTGTTTCACCTCGCTTATCAAATCGCCGTCAGCATCATAAACAATTGTATATGTGTCAGTCCGAATAACTGTTGTTCCATCGGCGGCGTAATAAGTAATCGTGCGTGTTGTGTATTGCGGGCTTGTTCCTCCGCTTAATACAGAACGAGCAAATAACTTTCCATTAGTCCGTTTGTATTCAACGGTTGTGAAAATACCGTTGCTGTCTTTTCCACTTTTATAAACATTAAAAACTCCTAAATTCCTTTGCATCGCTTCCGGTGCTGTATCTGTGTAGGCTTTTGCGTTTGCTTCTGCGCTGTTCCAAGCCGCTCTTTCTGCGGCTGTTACGTGCTTCGTAGTATCCGCCGAATGCGCAACAACTGCATCATTCACTTGTTTCACCGCATTTGCTGTCGGCGCTTGTGTCGTGCTAGTGCTGGATGTCGAATCAACTAATTGAACAATCCCCGGAGCGCTTGTGCTTGCGCTCGGCAATTGAGATGTTGGCACTTTTGTGCTTCCATCAAGTGAAGCAACGCCGTTCGCTGCGCCTTTTTGCGATGCGGGAATCGCGTCTGTGATCCCATATCCCGATAACGTAGTCGGTTTGCTTGTGATCTCTGCGAATGTATGTGTATGTCCTGCTGGGCTGGCTCCGACATCGGAAGCGGTGAGGGTGACAGCGCCGGTTTTGTTGTTGACGCTTGTCACCGTGTTTCGTTGCGCCCCTGGCTCGATGCCGTCGAGTTTGGTTTTGTCGGACGCGGACATGGCTCCTAGTGTTGTAGGAGTAGCAACCGGTAGTTGGCTTGTTGGTACTTTTGCATTTCCATCCAAACCGGCATACCCGTTTGGCTGTCCTTTTTCGTCCTTGTGTTGTGCGTTTGCAAAAAGAGATTGCAATGCTTTATACACCTTGTTAAAGAACCAGTTGAAATAGTCAGCGGGAGGTTTTTGATTTGGTTGCCAACCATTATCCTTTAAACTTTGCGGCGGTTCTACCCCTTCTTTGTTCCATGTTGGCAGTTGATTTTGGTCAAAAGGCATGCTTTCACCCCTTTACATTGGCAAAGTTTCGTCCATACCGTTGAATGCGGCGCCAAAGTATCCCCCGGTACTCCCGGACAAGTCGGAAAAACCTGATAAGCTATCGTTTTCCATCGCTATTGGTTGTGACGAGAAAGAAAATGTGCCGGCCAATTCAATGCTTGCCACTCGAACTCCTGCCGCTACTGTTTTTTGTACGATTTGCGCGAATTGTTTGGGTGACATTCCAACTTCATTCAACTTTCGGATTGGAATTTGAATAAGTCCAATAGCGGCAGGCTCCGGACGGTTCGTGTCATTGTACAATTCTTGTATCTGAACTTCTTTCGGATCTGCATTGACTGCGATGGAAATGACACGGATAATCGTATTGATCGTACCGTCCGAAAAATTCCGTGCGACCTTGGAACGAAGTAACACCCGGTAAATTTCATCTGTTGCCGATCCTCGCGGTTGTCCCACGTTGACACCCATATCATCCAATACGGCGCCTTCTGCCTTGTCAACATCCTTCCATTCTTCTATGCGGTCAAACGTTGTTTTCAGCAAGTCTAACTCATCTGTTAGAATTTTAATGACTTTTCCAATGTTGCTTTGCGGGTTTTTCTGATATACATCTGTTAATCGGTTCAACATATCAGCAAAGAAACTCATACGACCTGCACCTCAATATCCGCATGAGAAATTTGAGCGACCTCGGTAATATCCATCGTAACGTTGCTTGTTCCCAGTGTCTGCCCTTTCACACCGACAAGTAATTGCACATCCTCAACCCCATCAACACGATATACTTGATTAATAAGTTTCGAGAACACGACAGCTTCTCCCATGTTTAATCCGGTGTAGGACGCCCCATCTGCATCCGTACCGCCAATATATTTAATAATCTCCGTTTTTACCCGTTGGACGCCATCGCCAGGGAATCGATCATTTTTCTTAATCGTAAGCTGAACCGCAATCGGCACTTCCGTGGCTCGACTAAATCCGATGGTATGGGGATATCCAGCCATATCCAACACTTGAACTTGATCCGTTCCGTATGCTTCAATTCCAGCCGCTTTCTTGCTAAAGATGACTTGTGCAATCTCGTTTGCATCACCACCAAGCACGTACACCGAAATGCTTTTTGGGGGCCTTCCCGCCTCATCGGGTGTTGATTTCGTGTTTTCGATGACCACCGCGGCACGGACGCCGTTCAGTTTCAATAACTCTGCGCGGATAGAATCTGTGCTCGTGGAACCCAACCCCGACAATGTTTGTTGGTATCGTTCGAAAAATTCTGCGTCTGTTTCCCGTTCCCGCCCACCTGATGTCGGGGAGGGGTTAGTGACACTCATAATATTTTCGTTTGGATTGCTTATAATCGTGATGGTATTCGCGGCAACATTTCCTTTTGTACCGGCTTCCGTACAAACGACGTCGCCTGTTCCCACTCCGTTTTCGTCGAGTGTAATATCTGTTGTCAGCTCAAACAAAATCCCTTTGTCGGTTTCAAACAGCGTTCCTTCTTCGACGACAAAACCGGGTGTGCCATGTATTTCGATCGTTCCTTGTGCGTTCGCTTCTTGTAAACGGGTAATCCCAAATTCCCATGCCTTGCGATCGAGTTGAATTCCTTCTGCCTTATGCATATAACCACTGTTGTACACCTTCTCTGCTACTTCCCATATGATCGCTAAAAACCATGCGTATAAACGAATGAGGATACCAAGAAACGATTTCTCACTTAAGTTTACATCTTCGCCGAACAACTCCTTAGCTTTTAGCGTCATGTCATCGATCAAGTCGCTGTATCGTTTCCGCTTGAATCCATTTTTATCAAGCAAGGATGCTCACCCCCTCTACTTGGAGCGGCCGCCCGTCTGATTTCACAAACGTGGCGTTCACCGTGAGCTTTCTTCCGTCCCGCTGAAACGTGACGTTCTCCACTTGTTGAATCCGTTCTTCCTGCGCCGCCGCTTCTGCGATTGCGTCAGTCGCCAGGGTCTCGTCAAAACGTTTGGTTAAAAACGGTTCAAAATCCAAACCAAACCGTTCATTGAGAAACCACTCGCCTCTTCTTGTTCGAAAGATGGTTTCAAGTGACTGGGCTAGTTCCTCATCTCCATCCACCATCACGACATCACCGTTTTCAAACACCAAATCCCCATCCATAATCTTTGGCGCTCTCATTTCAGCACCCCCAATACGATGGCATCTTGCACGCTATGGGTGCGGTGATATTCCGGGTCAAATGGGCGGTCAGTCAAGTTGTCCAGCGCGCGCTCGGCAAATCCTACAACCACAATATCGCCTGGTTGCAAGTACGGCATATAGGTAGCGGGTGAACCACTGTCAACTTTAAATCGCTGGAACATGACTGGGACATCTTCTAACATCCCATACGCTTCCTTTGTCCCGTCGGCATATACAGTCATGAACAACAGCTGAATGTCCGCCGTCCTCTTTTCTTCATGAAATCGAACTACCTTTGCCGGAGCGATCGTATGGATGGATAGCTTGATTTGCCGCGCAAAGGCATCGAGAAACTTTGTGTCTTTTGCCACATTAAATCACCTCAAATTCGGTGACAAAGTCATTTCCGTCCGCTCGGTGCTCTCCTTTTCGGACACGGTATTTTCCTTTCGCTGTTTTGCTGCTGATTTCGATGATGCTGGCCGTAGTGATCCGGTGTTGGAGCAGACATTTCACTTTGTATCCCTTTACCCCTTCTTCTTCGAACGGTTCCGGGCTTTCGATCAGTCCGGTATCTTCTTTCAAAATGAATCGTTCGTCTGTCCCCTCCTTAATGCTTCGAATCACCATTTGTCCACGCCGGTAGTACATCGAGGCGCCGCAATCTCTCACGACTTCCTCCAAGTTGTTCAGAATGAGTCCTGTCACGGTATACCCATTTTTGTATACGACATCTTTCGGAAGTTTCATGTAGGCCAGCTTGATCCCTAGGACACTGCATAACCGTTTAATGATCGTAGACGCTTTCGCCCCCTTCTTAAACGCGATTTTCAGCGTTTTCTTATCCGTCGAGCTTTTTTTATCCACCTTGATCCGCGAATAGTCATCGCCTTCCATGACGGTGATGGTCGTAATTTTATCAACTCCATCCCGGCTCGTTAAGACACTTGTCACCTTGCCGCTGGCGATCACTCCATAGTCGCCGCGGTAGCCGGCTTCAATCGTGCAGGTTTGCCCACGCTTGATTCGGTTGATCGTGTCTTGTGATAGGTTAAAAATCTCAACTTTTGATACGTTGGGTTTTGGGTCGTCGTCAAAGGGGACAGAAAAGCGAATCTCTAGGTTATCATTCGTGAACGTGAGACCACTCGTTTTGACTCGGATGACACGGCCAAACAGTTGATTATTCGCCATCGTCAATCACCAGGAATACGGTCACACCGAAGTTATCCCACGACACTCGTGTTTCTTTCCCTGACAAGTCGAGAGGGACGATCGTCGGCGCTGGGAAACGACTGTCCGCAATACCCTGAAACAGCGGCTGGCCGTACATCAGCTTTTCCCCTAATACAAGCGGTTCGGGGTTGTCGTATTGGTATAGGTCGATCGTAAAAAAGTCGCCGGTCTCATTGTAGTTCACTTCCATTGTGAACAGTTCTGTTCCCAGCTCAATATCGAATTGCTCCGGCAGGTTTTCTTTATCAATCTCAATGATTTGCATATCATTTCACCCTAATCTTACTGCCGATTTGCAGTTTTTTTTCGTCAACGGCAGGGTTGAGTTTTCGTAAATTTGTGACCGTTGTTCCGTATTTTTTCGCCAACCACCAATAGGTGTCGCCTTTTTTTATCACATGATAGACAGCGGTGCTCGTTTTTTTGGGTGTTGGTTGCTTTTTTCCGCTGTTGGTAGGAGACTTGGTTTTAGGTTTGGTATACGGCGTCACGGCCACACGGATTTGTTTCAATGATAAAGAAATTTGAACGCCGTTTTTGGCGCTCTTATCCGCGCTGGCTGAAATGCTCTCGATAATGACGTTTCGTAAGATGAAACGACCGGCGTAGGTCATAATTTCGCCTTTGTACATACTGTTTTTGAGTTGATCTAACACCTTTTGATAGTTCGCCCCGCTCAAGAATACCTCAATGTTGAGTGTTTCCGGTTCCGGTTTTACATGGTCGGTAAAAGCAATGCCTTTTTCAACAGGATAAGACGTCGTCTCTACAGAAAATTGAGGCGATTCACTAATGACAAATAGATTATAATTTCCTAGCTTGGCCATTAACGAACCACCTCCGTCGCATAAATGTCTAGGAACATTTGCCACATCTCTTCTAGTTTGCGATTGATCGCCGTTTCCAAGTTGCCCGCCGACTGAACATCCGCCGCCGTCACATGGATGTCTACTCTCGGCGAGAACACAACAGACGGACGTTGATTCGAGTTGTATCCGAGCTCTGTGTTCGCCTGCGACAACAACGACCGCGCCCTGTTTCTTAGTCGCGGTTCAGTCGGGATGATATACTCCTTCCAGCCGCTTTCGGCTAGAGCGGCAATCTGGGGTTCTGTCGCCACCCCACCTTCACGGTATCCGACATATCCTTTTCCCTTCATCATGTTGCGGATTCCAGGCACGTTGAACACAGACCCGTATCGAGCGATCATATATCGAATGGCCGCAACCGCATTGTGGATGGGGTTCCAAATGTCGTTCATCCCCGGCAGTTTATATCGGTTGAATGTTGGGTCGATCGTTTGAAATAACCCTTTCGATGGCGTGCCGCGTTTAGCGTTGACGTCCCATAAGTTGATTGCTCTTGGATTCCCACCAGACTCTTTCATCGCGATGGTGATGAGTGGTCGGAACCAGGAAGCAGGAACGCCGGTAATCGCCATGGCAGCACGAACCCAATTTGACACGCTGTTCGGAACTCCGCTTCCAAAAGAAAGGAACGAATTTAATTTCCTTTTCACGAAGTCGGACGCTTTTCCTTTTATGAGTGACAACGCCCCTTTTATGAGCTCTCCAAGGCCGCCGCTCATAGTTTGGGTTGAAACCCCAAATTGTTCCCACACTTTTTTCATCAATTGACTCGGGCGGGTAATCAAGGACCAAACGTCAATCGCGATGTCCTTCGCCTGCCCGACAACTCCCTTTGCCGCTTCCCACGCCCGATGCAAAAGGCCGTCGCCTGCACCGTCTTTGTAGGCTGGTATTATCTCTGAATTCAACAACATTTTCGTTTTCTCATGCGGCAATACTTCCGTCCCTTTCGGTAAGTAGGTGAGTGTGCTTCGGTTTGGAGACAATCCGACTTGCCCCGACGGTGTGCGAATTAACTCAGGTCCTCCGCCGTCGCCGACAATTGCAAACCCGCCTGGGTGGTGTCGAGTCCCTTTGGCATATTTAGGCGGTTCCCACTTGGGGATACGAGTCTTCACGCCAATTTTGCCCAACACCCAATTGATTCCGTCTACCACATTGTTGATGATTCGAGCCACTTCCTGCGGAATTTTTTTAGCCGCTTTGACAAACCTGCCGAACATGCTGATCGCCCACTCAATCGCATCAGAAACCCCTTGGAATAGTTTAGCCAGCGCTTTTAAGATAGGGCCTACCACTTTCCACATCGACTGAATGGACGGGACAATTTTAGGAATGAGCGGGATGACCACATTTTTAATTAGGAACATCACCACAGTTGACACTGCTTGAAACGCCCTAGCCGCAATTTTTAAAATAGGTGTGATGATGTTAAACGTCGTGGAAATGATGTCTTTCACTGTCGGGAATGACGGAACAACCACCTTTTGGACAAATGTTTTGATGACCTCAATGGCCGCGCCGAATAAATCCACAACAAATCCAATCGCCGGCTTCGCCAGTTTGAACGCACTTTCTATCATTTCTTGTGCTTGAGGCATGAGCGGGATGACCACTTTAACAACAAAATCACGAACCGCCTGTTTTACCACATCGAAACCGTCTCGCACTTGTTGCAAAACCGCATCCATTTTTGCGGCGGTTTGCGGGGAAAAACCCATTTTCGTCAAAATATCCCCGACTTCTCCCGTATCATAAAAAAGAGACATGAAGATGTCATAGAGGCCTTTGAAAGCGTTTTTGACTGTATCTATGACCTTATCCATGCCGAACAACTTATCCAACAACAGAGCCGCGCCTGTTACAAGAAGTACAACCGGATTCATCCGTACAACAGAAAACAACCCCTTCAATAACCCGGTTACTTTTCCAACGATCATCATTGCTCCTAACGCCGAAGCGACCGCTTTGATGCTGCTCGCGTTCTCGCGAAAGAACTGCGCGGCTGGCTGAATGTACCGTTTTGCTGCTAGGCCAAAACCGATGATGCGATCGATTGTCCTTCCCAACCAACTATCGACAGAGCGCACAAAGTTGTTCAGTGCTCCTTTTTCCAGCAAATCGTTAATTTTCCGAAGAGCTCCCCCTAATTCACTGTTCGCCGATTTCCCGGCATCACGGAATGCGATCGATGTCATTTCTTTAAATCGGTTCCATTGGGATAAAGTGGTGTCCCCCATTTTCTGAACAACTTTGTCAGTGATGTTCATTTTGGACAACAATTGATCTAGCGCTTTGACTTGTTGTTCGAATGGCAGGTCTTTAATCGCCTTGACGGCAGAACGAGGCATCTCAAACCGTTCCACCATAGAAACGACATCGCCGCTTGCTAGTTCCCTCATAGCCAAAACGGCTCCTTCGACTCCTTGCGCCGGATCCATGACATTCAACTTTTCTACTACTTTCCAAGCACGCTCCAACGTCTTAACGTCTTTGGTAAGGGAAATGAACGACTTCGAATTCGCGAACATGTCTTGCGAATTCAATACAGGCGAATCCACGGCAACCCGTTGGAGCATCTGCATGTATTCGTTGGCCGCTTTTTGATTGTTGAACATCGCTTCGATCAGCACTTTGGACTGTTCAAATTGTGCTGCTTCTTTAACCGCTCGTCCCAACGCTTGATAGGCGGAAACAGCGCCAAGCGCATGAACGGCCATGCTCTTGAGGGAAGAAACAGCATGGTCCGCGTTATTCGAGAAACGGCCAACGGATCCGCTCGCACGTTCAACAGAAGATTGAAACGAACGGACGGCTTTGCCAGCGCGTTGACTTTCGGATACAAAACGTCCTAATTCATCTCGAAGGCGCCCGTTTGCATCTCGATAGACCCGCTCCATTTTCCGAGCGGACTCACTGACTTGTTCATTCGCTTTGGATGATTGTGTGCCAAAACGGGAGAACGCCGCACGAATGCGATCTGTCGCCCGGTACACATTTTGCAGCGGTCTTGTTGCTTCGTCGCGAAGCACGACGCTGACGACAAATTCACGCAAAGTGTTCATCCTGCTCCACCCCCTCTGGCACTCACCATTCGTATATAAGCAAGAGCCTCCATCACATCTTCGGCCGGCCATTCTTTAACTTCGCGTGGGCTCAAATGAAACTGTTCTGCTACCACATAAGCCCACCAAAATCGTTCTGCAGAAGAGAAATAGCGCTTGGGGATATTGTTGAGTCCCTCAAGCGCCATTAATTCCTTATTCGCCCGATTGAAACGTGAGAGCCGCTTCGCACACCTCTTGCAATTCCTTCAGGTTTGCAAAGTCGTCTACCGTCAAGCCGCTCGGCTGAACCACAATATGTTCCAACACAGCAGCATACATTTTTGAAATAAGCACCTTTCCTTCTGCATTCGTGCTAATGTCCATGATTTCAAGATATTTAGAGTTCGGGACGGTCTGGAACACATATTTTTTGCCGCTTTTGCTCTTAAATTCCTTTTGTTTCGGTTCGAATGCCACACTTGATTCCTCCTTATGCTTTAGTCTTATGCTTCAGTTAGGTCTGCTACATGAATTTGTACTTCCACGCCTTGCACTTCATTTCCCCATGAGCGGTCCGGCATTTTCACAATCCGCGCTTGGCTTCCACCAACTCGATAGGCATTCGTATTGTTATCGACAATTTGGATCGGGAAAATCTCCTTTGATTTTCTCAGCTGTTGCAAGAAAGGCAATGAAGCTGATGTTTGTTTCAGCGTCAACGTGACGGTTCCGGTCTGATCTGCGCTTTCGGCGTAGGTTACACCACCATCCGCACCGACATGTGGTGTGACGTCATCTTCGTTTTTCTCCACTTTGATGACTTCACCGTCCATAAATCCCGTAATATAAGCACCTTTCACAATGACCGACACCCTTTGAAAGTCATAGGTTGTTACTGTAACCGCCATGTGCTATTCCTCCTTTACACCATAAGTGTTCCGCGAATTTCTACTTTTTCAACAGAACCAGCGATTGTCGCAGTCCATGCAATATCAGGCAATAGGCGTTGTGTTCGGGTGTTGACCGGAATTTCCGCCCGCTTCGGTACTGAAATGGTATAAAGAGGATCACCGTTATCGTCCGCGATAATGCCTTGGTTAAACGCCTGCTTCAGTACGTTATCCACTTCGGCGACAACAAGGGCGATGCCGGCGTCGGTATACGGGATTTTTGGGTTAGTCGCCAACAAGCGAAACACAGCCTCTGCCAAACGCGCTTTCAAGAAGTGAGTCGCTTGAACAACATCCATGTATTCCCCGCTCGTCGCCACACCGTGAGACGTGATGTCCATGCCGCTGACGCGGATATAAGTGCAGGCGTTGTTACTGTGGATGTCATTCACTTTTGTATCGTCGTAGGCAACAGGCGAGACGCCTTGAATGGTTTTGAACGTCCATGTATATGAACCAATTTCCTGCGGCGCCAGCATCGCCACCAATCCTTCGGCTGGATATTGCCGCGGTTGGTCATGCACCAGCACGAATACATTGTCATATAGACCGCTTAATGTGGTGTACAACGTTTCGCTTGACGTCGAAACGGCATAGATTTTGTCCTGCGTGCTAATCCATTCCGCCAATTCCGCCACTTCATCGTCTCCTTGTACGGTAGAGACGAGGTAATAAAAATCGTTATGCTGCTGAATCATCGTGTTCAATGCATTAGTGAGTACGGTGGGATCGCCCACTGCTTCGTCATATTGCACGCCATATACCGCAATTTCTGCTGGACGCGGGTTCTGCCCAAACATACGAGATAACAACTTGTAATCTTCGGATGTCGTAGCAAAATCAGCGGCCACTTGGTTAATGTCCGTATAGACTTTATAGGCCAAGTTTTTGGATGTGGCTAACACAAGCGGCAAACCAAAACCTTTTTCGCTCACCGCTTTGGTTTGGCGCGTGATCGTCACGTCTACATAACGATTGCTCACTGTCTTCACTCTCCTTTAAATGTGATGGTTTCTAGCCATTCTGTCGGCGTTTCGACGATCTCTGTCATACGCAACTGAACATCGAACCCATGTTTGTATTCATAACTGTCTATAAGGAATGTCGTACGATTTTCGACATTTCCTACATTCACCACTGCCACACCGTTGTCTTGCAGGAAGGTTTGTCCCAAAAACAAAAACCATCGGCGCAATTTGTTCACTTGGTCGATGGCAGTTTCTGTTTTGTCCGTATAGACATTGAATGACAACGTCACAAGAAAACTGTCTTCCTGCCGGAGATACAGACCGTCTGCCCTTTCTTCTGATTCCACGTTTGGGCGGCCGCGATCCTTTGTATATGGAGCGGTGATATTGTACGTCGCATACGGGAGCGGCGGCACCGGTGCAGTTGTGTTTACCTGCACGATTCGCAATCCAGTGTCCCGATACGCCTGGGCTATGATATTCTTGATTTTTTCCGTCATGCCCCTCGCCACCTCATATAGTAGATATACACATCGGCATAATCGCTGTAGTCTTTGAAATTCTGAATGGTGTAGCGGTCGCCCTTGAACTCGATTTCCGCCCCTAATTGTAGCGGTTGTGTTGTGTATATCTTCTTGTCTTTCGCTTGATACGTTCCGGCTTCGGCGTATTGCAAATCGTCCTCGGACAGCGGCAACACAATGCCGCACATTTCTGTCCATGTTTCTTCGCCTTCTATCCAATCACCTGCATCATTATAGTAGCCATCGGTTTTCTCGATGTAGATAAACGCGACTTTGAATTCATCCACGAAATCTGCAAACGCAAACGGCTTCATCCCATCACCGCCTATTCGATTTCGTGGCGAATGGCGTTAACCAAACGCCCCGTGTCAATCAGCGGATTGTCTGAACCTTTCCGCTCGATGGTCATTTGGCTGTTAGGCGGATTCTTCAAGTCTCGCATTTTCTTCTGAATCAGTCCGGCAAACTCCATGCCAATCGCATCCATAAATAGTCTTGGATTGACGTTTCCTTCGATCACGTCCGGCGCCATTTCCTCGATCTTCTTGGCGATCTTGTTGATGTTTTCATCGTAGCCGCTTCGCAACCATGACCGCTCCGGTATCTTGATGACCGTTGTCTCCTTTCGCAGCGGATACCCGTTTGCCGCAAACCACGCGCGCATCTTTGGCGTCACCGGGATTTCCGCTCCGTACTCGTGCACCGCACCGATCATGACGAGTTCCGAGTCATCCTTGCCGAACAACCCCACTTTGATTTGCTTGCCGCCGAGTTGATGAAGGTTCCTGGTGATCTTATCGATGTTGTTGGTGTCCTTGATGGTCACTTTCATACAAATCGCGCCTTTCGTGCGTACGGTTTTAGCAACCGTTCTACTTCGTTCATCGTTCCACCTTCAAAAAAAGACTTGCTCATATCTCCGAGTGATTGAGAAGCGACCCGCCCATCCTCTTGGAACGCTTTAACCAGTTTGGCAACCGCTTGCTTAACATCACCCGGCAAACCGTCGACAAAATCATCTCGACAGTATCGTTTGACGAAGGAAATGGCGTCTTCTAACGCGACTTGCAAGTAAGCATCTTGTGACGTATCAGTGAGCGGGATTTTTAAGCGGATTTTGAGTTCATCCAATGTCATTATCTCAACCGCTCCTTATCCCATAATCGTTTGTCTGTTTCTGCAATGGCTTTTCTGAGTCGGTCTTCTAGCTCTTTTTTGTTTACGTCTTCACCATTCACATAAACGTGAATGTTGTAAATCGTTTGTTTTTGCTCTTGTAAGCGTTCTAAAGCCATGATTTCCTCAAGCGTTCCTTCCAAAATAACTTGACAATCCCCTACAATCACAGTTTTTTTCATGAACGCAACCGCTCCTTTTTCCATTGTTCAAAGGTCATGCCTTCCAACTCTTTCGCATCGACTTTTTCGATACGTTCCACCGAATAAGTCAGAAAACAGCGGCAATTCACATTCATGGAAGCACCTCCACTCATTTGACCTGGCGCTTTTCCAAAAATGCTTCCTAATTTGAAATCCTTGTCCACCGGAACGGTTTGGCCGTCCAACGCCTTGTGCCGATCTCTTACTCGCTGATCGTGCATGGTGTTCCATGTCTTGAGCATAATAACACCATTTTTATGTGCATGTTCAGCAGCATCGTGTTTCGATGACTCCACAACCCGATGCGCTTCCGTTCGCACAATTCGCATCGCTTTGACGCTGTCGCCTTCAAGCGCCTCTTTCAGACGTTTAGCCATCTGCCTATAGGACTCCCCGTGCACCAAACCCTGTGTAATCTCCTGTTGGATGGTATAAATGATCGCCGCTCGGTTTTTCTCCAACCGTTGAGAAAGTGTGAGCCCGGTAATCGGGTTTTCGATCATCGCAGTAATGGTGGAGGCAGGGACGGCGGAATATGCCAACCGACTTAACGTGTCCGTCTCCACCGCCCAGGCAGTGAGATAGTACCCGTCAAGATAGGACTCGCCAAGAATGTCATAGACAATCTTTTTGATGTCCTTGTACGTTGAGCCAAGGAGCCATGAGATGTATTCCATGAACTTCCGTAGGCGATCGTATTTCGCCATCTCGGCATAAGTCAGCTTTCCGTTCACTTCATATTTTTCATACAGCCTTGCCAGTTCTCTACGCACTTCGTTCAAGAGAATGGCATATCGCTTGACGATCTCCCGCTCGCCCTTTTTGACTAGACGGTTGACGAGTCGCTCGATCATCTCATTCGTCTTGTTCAAGTTGTTCATTCGCCATCACGCTTCGTCTTTTTGGCCGGCTTCTTTTCCTCCGTTTCGACCCTCGTCGGTTCGAAGTCGCCGCTTTTCAACAGACGTTTTACGTGTTCTTCGTCAGCAATAAACCACTTTTGTCCCGTTTTTTGATTTTTCACCCACATCGCTAGCACCTCCTTGTTTCAACACCAAGGGGGAGCGAGCAGCCCCCTCTTGGTTATGCCGGTCGTTTCGCACTCAAGACAGCAAGTGCGTAAGGCCGAACCGTTTTCGCTCCGTAGAGATGAAGGCCCTTAACAGCATCTGCAAACCGTTTTTCCGGGCGATAAGCTTCCACTTGATTCACCTGTTCGGCGAACGACCACGCCATCGGATGACCAGCGATGATTTTGTAGTTTTCTTGTACGCCCGATTGCGCGTCGGACGGCACAACCGGAACATTGTTCGACTTCAGCACCAAAAAACCAGCGGCACGCCCGATGACGCCGTTGACCAACCGATCTTCCGCCGGGAGGCTGCCTGTTTTGACGAAACGGTCGTCTTTCAACATAAGGCCCTCAAACCACGGCGGGACAATGACCCAACGGCCTTGCTCCGGCACGTCTGCTTCGTCGAGTTTCACCGACAAGTCCACAAGGTACTCATAGGCATCCGTTTTGGTCGGTTGCACAGGCGACGTGTCGCTCCCGATCGTGTGAGCGGCGTCGACGTAGTGCGATGCGATGAATTGGTCAGCGGCGTTCCGCAACGCGTATGCAGCCTCCCGCATCGCTTCATCCATGAGCTTCGGGTTTTGTTGGATTTTATCAATGTCGTCAACTTGAAAATTGAAAAACTTCGCCTGATCGATAACAAGCGTCCGCGTTTCGTCCGTCAGCGTTTCCGGGTCCGGCATGTTGGCGTTCTTCGTGTAGTCGCCAACAGAAATCCGGCCAATGTTATTGATTTTTACCGTATCACCGTAAGCGCGAATTTCACCTTCATAATCACGGTTGATAACCGCTGCTTGGCCGTAAACTAACGTTCTTTGCAAGTTTTGAAGCAAGCGAGCGCTCCATACAGTAGGGATGAAGTTATTGATTGCCATGTGTTATCCTCCTCCTATTTGCCTTGTAAGAATTTTTCAATGCGTTCCCAGTTTGCGTTGATTTCCTCTGGCGTCATTTTCTCAATCATCTCTCTTGTCAGCGGCTGGGCGTTGTCGGTGGACGGTTTTGGAGTTCGTCCTCCTTCTTTAAATCGAGCTTCCACCGCTTGTTGAACAGCGGCAGAAAAGACTTCTTCCAACACGGTGAGGTTTTTCAGCGTGCTTTCTTCGTCCTGTCCGACAAAAAAGTCAATCAGTTTTGCCGGCAACTGTTTTTCTGTCGCGACAGACAACGCTTTGTTGCGCAGCGTTTCGCGAATTTTTTCTTGCTCGATCTGTTCAAGCTTTTGTTGCAACTCACGAAGCTGTTTTTGTTCCGGCGTCTCCGGCGGGAACCGCTTCGCAATTTCTTCTTCCACCTTCTTTGGAAGCGTCTTTTTCTCATATGTCTTGATCGCTTCCGTAACACGGGAATCGGTGAGCGATTGCAGCCACTTTCTCGCTTCCTCGTTCTCGTTGACGAACTTTTGCACCGCATCAAGTGTTAGTTGTAACCCTTGTGCGTTGCTTTGTCCGCCTTGTTGCCCTCCATCTTGCTGTCCCGCTGGTGGATTGCCGTCTCCACCATCGCCGCCATCTCCACCTTCTGCAAAGAATTGAAGATCGAGACGTAGCGGCAATTCTAAAGATTTATAGAACGGTTGTTTGTTGATTTCCATTTGTTCATTTCCTCCTCCGTCCTTCGCAGTTGCATAAGCCCCTGCAAAGTCCTGTTTTTGTTCGAGCAGTTTAACGTCATACTCAGGACAAGAACGCAACAAAAAAGAGAACGCCCTCACACGAGTTCGCTCTCTTGGTTTTCTGCATCATCTTGGTTTGTTGTATCGTTTGTAAACGAATCAAGGTCAATCATATCTTCTTTTTCCTGTCTCATAAGCTCTTTCTCGTATTGAACATCATCAATGTAAGGGATTTGCGACAATAACGTATGATCACTATGAATTCCTTTCATTCTCGACGCAAATTCCGCTACATACGCAAGGTCAATCGGAATATTGCGTTTGAATTCCCAAAAGATGTCCAAGTAATCAATGTCAATGTTTTTCTTCTTCCATGCACTGCATAGCACTTTGAATTGTTCACGAAGTCCTTTGCCAAATTTCCTTGCTTTCGTTCCCGCTTTGTTTTCCAATGCAACCAATTTCCATTTGCGGCTTTCTCCCGTTTGTGCGCCACCGCTGAATTTTTCATCAGACATATCCACGCTAGCGGAAAACTTGTGAATGTTCTCGTTTAACGTTTTCTTGTTGTTCTCGACGAATGTGTCATTGATATTCTTGGTAATAAAGAACACATCGCCGTTTTCGTCAATCTCGATACCACCTGTTTGCTTCATTTTCTCAATGGTTTCTTGGTCAATCTGTACACCCTTGAAGCCCATATACGCATTGGCAAACGTTTCGATTTCATTCACGGAGTCACTGACAATCTTGTCATATGCGTCAATCAATGCTTCGACTTTTTCAAAATCCCCTTGTTCCTCATCGTTGTTCTGGAAGCGGATGAGCGGCACATAATCGAATAGATGAGGTTGGCTGCCTTCTGAATCCATAACAAAAACGCCATCATCCTCGATAAAGAACGTGACGTTTTTAGAATCGTACCATTCGACTTTCGTGTATTCATTGTTTTCAAGGTCTTTCACCTTGTAATAGCGGATAGCGTGTGTAATTTCGCCACCATCTTCGATAAACACCGCTTCCCACGGGAAAATGTTCATCGCTCGTTCCTCGCCGTTTTTGTCGATATACAACAAACGAGCGGCGTATCCGCAAATACTCATGATCTTGCCCAACTCTGCATCAAGGTCGTCGATCGCGTTGAGCGCTGTAAATCGCGATAATCGATCGTGATAGGTTTCCAATTTTGACTGGTCATAGCGGCGGCCGTCAATGTTGTAAGAAATGGGCTGACCCCACAAGTATCCGACTACTTGGTTGATAATGTAACCCCGGTAGTCGTTCGGGATTTTGTTGTTTGGTTTTTTCGGATCCGAAAGTTGGCGACTCTGAATCGGAACCCCTTCTTGTCGATACCGGTTGTAAAGTCCAATCATGGCATCGCGGTGCTGCTTGTGCCAATCGATAATTTGTTTGATCAAATCACTCGTTACACTCTTAACTGACAATTGTACAGTCGAACGCACAACATCACCTCCCTTTTTATGCAAGTTTTTATGCATTTTAGTCGGGAAATACCGTTTTTGGGACAACGCAGAAACATTGATAAATCAACAATTCATAAATATACAATTTTGATAAATGACCACAAATGATCGTGGTTGCTGATATATCAACAAAATATAGTTTATTTCTGCTTCCGATAGCTGAAATTATGTTAACTGAATAATGCATACGATATACATCAGTACAAAGACGGAACCGCGCGGGCTTTGTTGCCAAACAGCACCGTATTGACAAAGTAGCGGTCGCCATCCATGTGGTGGTCGTTTTGTTTCGCAGGGCGGTCTTCGCCGCGTTCCGCTGCCTTTTCATCCCACACGTACGAAGCGTATTCCCGGAACGTCTCTTTGCAACAATCGTTGTACAGAATCATTTTGTTATTTAGAGCCGTAGCTACATTTCGGATGCCGTCTAGGACATCATTCTCGGCTTTGATGACTTTCATCCCTTTCTGCCGCAACAAGGCAATAAACGAAGCGGCCGACGGATCCACAATCACCCCTTTTAATTTATATCGTTCAATATCGCCAATAAATTCGACCAAGTCCTCGTAATATTCTTGGTCCGTTTTCTGCCTGTTTTGCTTCCGGCCGTCATAATGGTACTCCTTCACCTTGTACCATATGCCGTTGTACAATCCCCACAGACCGAACGTCGTCGGGTTCTGTGTCCCGTAGTCAATTGACACATAATATTTCTCATACGGACGCGGCACCGTTGGGACGACGTGTTCCTCGTTGTTGAACATGTCGTAAATGATGCCTTCTGCCATCACCCACAGACCAAGAATGTAGCGCTGGTAGAACACCCCTCGATACATTCGTTTGTAGCGCTCTTTCACCTGTTCCGATAATGCTAAATTGTCATCCATAGTGAAGTGGAGATGAAGCAAGTTTTTTTCTTCGAGTTTATCGAGATACTCCGTCTTGAAAAAGTGATACGGTCCCGCCGGGTTGCAATTGAACCACAATTTTGCCCCTTCCACCGAGCACCGAGCGGTGGCTTGGTTGACAAACGACTCCGGCATGAGCGCTACTTCGTCGAAGAACATGCCAGCAAGCGTAATCCCTTGAATCAAATCCTGTGACGACTCGTCCTTTCCGCCAAACAAATAAAAGTAGTTCGTCCGGCCGCGGAAGGTGATTGTCAAGTAATTGTCGGCCCGGTGATCCCGAACCTTGTAACCTCGCGATGTCAACATCCGCTTGAGCGGCGTGATCACGTTCCGGCGAAGTGCCCCAATCGTCTTGCCGGCCATACCAAAGTTTTGTTCATTGAACATCTCCATCGCCCACATGACATAGGAAAGCGACATTACAATTGTTTTTCCAGCACGGATGGAACCATCGCAAATGATGCCGTCTTTATCACTGACCGGCGAAGATGGACGCCACCATGTCAACACTTTCAGTTGTTTTTTCGAGAACGGCTTAAATTGAAATGGTGCGGGTTTAATCTTCATCGTCCCACACCTCTTCGATCTTGCCGTCCAGCGCTTCTAGGAAGCCATCGTCTTCATATTCTTCGTGTTCATCCGGTCCAAACGCTTTGTAGTGAGCAATTTTGAGTTTTTCTTCCTCGATCTTCCGTTTGAAGTTATCCGGGAATAGGTCAAAATACAGCGACAGTTTTTCAAGCGCCTTCATCTTGTCGGCAAGCTTGATAGACACGCCGTCTTTGCCTTGCTTCACTTCTGTAACAATAGTGCCGTCAATCATGTGGGAATCTTTAAAATCAACATAGTTGACCATTCTCGTGATTGGATTTCCTTCCTCATCTTCACCAATCTTGATTTCCTTTTTACCGAACGTAACAAAATCAGTAATATCAGCAAAGGCGATTTTAATGTACTCTCGTAGCACATCCATCGCTTCGATGAACAATCCGCTTGTCATTTCTTGTTTGATGCGTTTGATTTCCGCCGCAACCTTAGCGTTTCTTAGCAACCTGCTACCCTCAACATGAGCACTTTCCGGAGCGTATCCCGCTTTGATCGCCGCTTGAGTAGCGTTAAAATTTTTCACGTAGTAAATGCAAAAAAGCCGCTGTTTCTCGGTTAATTCATTGTTTTCATCTATCTCAATTTCAATTGGTTTATCATCATTTATTGATATATCTTTCAGATTGGTAACGCTCCTTTTCTCAATGGTAACGTTACCTTTCAATTTTTGTTCCCATTGGTCTAGGTTTTTCCACTTTCGGACTTGTGTATCAGATACGCCTAATTGAGCGGCAATATCCTTTAGTTTTATCTCTCCGCCGCTTGCCTTCCATATCTCAAATGCCTCATCTCGCCTTGGGTCTCTTTGTCTTGGCATAATTACATGACACCATCCTCCCTTTCGTAGGTAAAATAAAAAGCCCCTCCAGGCAACTTACTTACCCATCTTTACTCCTAATTCACGGTGAATTTCTGTATGACAGTTCCTGCATAACGTGATTAGATTATCCATGTAGTTGCTACCTCCCCGTGAACGCGGGATAATATGATGTGTGTGCAGATCTTGATTGAACGTCTCGTAGTGTTCACGTCTTGTCATTCCACATCGTTGACAAGTAAAATTATCTCTTTTCATCGCTCTGTCTCTCTGGCGTTGATAATCTTCAACGAACAACACTTCAACGAGCCATTTTTCCGCATGCGTTTTACTACAATACCGCCGTCGTTTATCTTTTAGTTCCGTTCCACACCAGCGGCAATATTGAAACGTAACGGGGTTGTCTTTTTCTTTAACAGGTAAAGGAAATTCCATCGCTAATCACCGAATGTAAAATGGTTATCTTTCAACACTTGGTACAGCACATTCGCCACCCGCTCAATCACTTCCTCATCGTATTCCCCGTATCCCGCTTCTTTGAAACAAGCGTGGAGTAACTCATGTATAAATGTTTGTTCTTTTCTTGTTTGGCAAAGGCTCGCATCAAGTTCAATGATTCCTTTATGGTAGTTGATTTGTCCTAATGTATTGAACCTCTCTAAAATCCCATCCACTTCATGGACTTCGTATTCAATGCCGGCCACTTTGACTTTGCTTGGAATCATTGTTTTCCCTCCAAATAAAAAGCACCCGATTATTCGGATACTCTATTTACCGTATCCATTTTACTTCTCACACACCGAGGGAACAGGCATGACACGATCTGTTTCCCTTGCCATTTAGCCCATAAGCATCCTTTGCATGAATGTTTTTCATATGCTTCATTGACTTTTTCTTCTTCCTCGTCCTGATGCCGTATCATGCCTGTCACCTCGCTTTCATGTGTAAACCGAATTCTTCCCCCATTTTCTTGAGTTTGTCCACCCCACCGCCGATCAGTCCGAATTCTACCCATTGCGGGTATTGGAAACGACGTAATGCTTTCTTGAATTCTTTTGTCTTGATCGCTTGGTCTAATTCCGGCTGCCATTCTCCGTAACACTCGCACTTGTTCGTCGTATGGAATCATATCGCACCGCTTTTCGTTTTGCATTTAGCATATATTTACATATCGGTGGCATAATAAAACGCCTGTCATTTAGACAGACGTTATTCGTTCGGAACCCACCAGCCGCAATTTGGGCAATCGATATAGGGAAATTCATGTGTTTCGGTTTCTGGCAAATCAGGATCTTCAGGGTCAGAATAAAGAATCATTTGTTTTGCTCGGTTTTTGCACTTGGGACATTCGACGATTTTATCAAAACGCGTGTTATGCGGCGCTATCTTTTGCGCCTTCAACACCGCACCCTTTGGGCTGTATTCGATCAGGTTGATTTCGTACCCCTTTTGGATAAGCCGGGTAAAGGTTTTATTTGTTTTTTCTTCTTCAGCTTGGTGTTTGTGCATCACATCAGTAAACTTTTGGTTTAATTCATCTAGTTTTTGCAAGGCTTTTAAGGTTTCATTTGCTTCTCGTCGTAATGCTTTCAATCCCTTTAATGCATCAGATACATCAACATCAACTTTTACCCTTAGTGCATGCAAATTGCTCGGCTCGCGCGTTTCCGCCATGCCGCAACACTCCTTTCTAATGATAACGCCACCCCATTTGGGGTGACGTTGTTCGGCCTGCGACAAGACAGGCAACGTATTTAGATCACGGCGCGCTGGCTACGAAAGAGCAGCGCGGGCAACCGTCGACTTTATGGATAGTAGTTTTTCGACGGGCGTTCTCGCAGTAGACTTCATCTCGCGACCAGTCGCGGAACAATTTCCCTCCGCAACGTGGGCAAGCCATATGCTCCAACTTATGCCACGGCTTCAGCGCCGAGGCGTCGAAACGATACTCACAAGTCGGCGGCGCGACTTCTAACCGTCCAGGCAGAACAACATTACCATCTCCTTATTTCTCAATATCATATTACATCAGAAAATCCCTTCAAAAGTATCATGATAGTATCATTTTCTAACGCTTACCGAAACTTGATTATTGTGGTCACATCATACGTTTCGTTGTCAATTTCGTCCTCCCGATCAAAGTAGATACATTCAGACTTCCCACTTCTTGTCATCCAGCTAGGCATCTCATAGCACCCCTCGCTGTTGATCGCCTCTTTTAGCACTTCCTCGAACACCACGTTTTTGGCGTGTTCGGCAACAAAATCATAAAAACGTTTCATGTTATACACCTTCACGTTGCCATAAATGAACGGGGTGTCTGGGTTTTTTAATGCCAGCCGTAAATATTTATCCACTACCGGATCATCGCTTAAATACATGTTCATCTCCTCCTCGGTCTTTAGTTTTCCGGCCACCCTAACCATTCCATCATGCGTCACCAACCATGTCCCTGCACTTTTTCGTGCTTCGTTGGCCCGGAATTTCCCGCGATAAATCCACTGCCGCACTGTTACCTCTGCCAGTCCCCATTTCTCTGCCGCCTCCTGCGCCGTATAAACCGTAAACAGCGCCGACGGTTTGCCGTCAAGCAGTTCCACCTCAATTGCATATTCGTCGCCAACTGGATAGCAATGAATTTCCACTTCCGCTATCTTATCACCCGATTCGTCCGTGATCTCAACCGTCCGTTTGTGCAAGCCGTTAATCTGCTCGTCAGACAAAACATCATATTCATATGCGCCCGGAATGCAAGAGAATACATCTCCCAAAATGTCCGCAAATACTTCAGCATTTTTTATCGGTTCGCTTACCTGTTTTGTAAACAACATTTTCATGATCTCGCGTTTGTTCATCGTTCTCTCCCCCTCATCATTGTATCTAATCCGTTACACTTATAATATACCACGATTTTGTAACGTATTCAATACATTAAACAATTTTTTTAGATTTTTTTGCAACAAAAAAAGACGCCCCTTTTAGGCGTCCGTCTCTCCTAACATCTCGGCGATTGCATACACAATCTCGTCGCGCCACCGCAAACATGTAATCCGTGACACATGCAGCTGCTCGGCGATCCCGTCCCATGTGTATTTCTGTGGCCGTGTCCAATATTTCAACCGAACGAGCTTCTTCTTTTCCTCCGGCAACGATTCATACACCGTTTTGATCGCACCCGTCACCCGTTCTAACGTGTCGAGCCGCCGGTGCGTCAGCAGTTCGATTGTCATCCGTTCTGTCGGGCTGGACGGGAGGTTGCCTCTCCCGCCGCCTACATTTTCATCCGTCGTGATCTTGACGCCGTACAAAATGTCGTTCCGCAATCGCCGTATCTCTCGAACATAATCGTGATAGTGGTACAGGTTGTGTTCAACGTATCGAACGATACCTTTGTGTAGTTTTGTTGTCATTTAGTCCCCTCCCTATTCCCGTTCGAAGTCCGGTCTTTTTTTATGTCCAGACCTATGCCTTGCAATTCTGCGTTGCTGTCTGGTCATATTGATTCACGAGCTTATACCCATGCAGCTGGTACTGTCTCACTTTCCATTGATGTAGATCATTCGGCTCCCTCCAATGCTTGTAATGCTTGTTCGGCTTTTCGGAGTGCATATATATCACTTGATGCTTCTCTAATATCTTTGAAGATTTCTTTACACCGTTCAATTTTGGTTTGCGCTTGTTGGAGTTGTTGTACAAAACCGACAATAGCATCTAATAAAGCGTTATATTTTAAATTTAGATGTTCAATCTTCTCCGCTTGTTCGATGAGCCAATCTTTATCCTTTTCATCCATTTGAACCATTGAAATAATACCGGTGTCGCCATAAATTTCGAACGGTTTAACGTTCTTGTAGCGAGTTATAATTTCATTCAATCGCTCTTTATCGTTCATGTCTCTCCCTCCAATATCGATTTGATTCTTTTCGCAAATTCCTTTTGCGAAGGTGGCCTAAACCAATCCGCTAGCGTGTAATGCTTTTCACACTCTTCACAGATGGAATCTATTCCTTCAGCAAAAAGAATGCCGATTAAGACCTCTTTGTACTGCCCACAATACGGGCAACGGATTCCTTCTTCCGAAAAATCATCGATAGCCATCTGCCGCGGTATTGTTTTGTTCCAAGGTAGATTCATTCCATCCCCTCTTTTCCCCCATAAACTCCAAATTTTGTCCGCACCGATTAACCCCCTTTTCAAACCGCCACCGTTGCTTTAATCGCCGGATGCGGATCGTAGCCGACGATTTCAAAGTCGTCGTATTCATAGTCAAAGATAGACGGCGGCTTCCGTTTCAGCACAAGCTTCGGCAGCGGGCGCGGCTCGCGCGTCAGCTGCAGTTTCGCTTGTTCCAGATGATTTTTGTACAAATGGACGTCGCCACCGGTGAAAATCAATTCGCCAACATCCAGCCCGCACTGCTGGGCGATCATATGCGTCAAGAGCGCGTAGCTGGCGATGTTAAACGGCAGCCCTAAAAACGTATCAACGGAGCGCTGCTGCCACATGCACGACAGCCGGCCGGCCGCGACATAGAACTGGAACGCATAATGACACGGCGGCAACGCCATTTGGTCGAGTTCTCCGACATTCCATGCGCTCACAAGCAACCGCCGCGAATTGGGGTTGCGTTTGATTTCCTCAATCGTCCTTGTGATCTGATCGATTGTTCCACCGTCTGATGTTCTCCAAGAACGCCATTGGGCGCCGTAAATGCGCCCAAGGTCACCGTTTTCGTCCGCCCACTCGTCCCAAATCGTTACGCCGTTCTCGTTTAAGAAGCGAATGTTCGTATCGCCGCGCAAAAACCACAGTAGTTCATAGATGATCGAACGAATGTGAAGTTTTTTAGTCGTCAGTAACGGAAAACCTTTTTGCAAGTCGAAGCGCAACTGACGCCCGAATACAGAAATCGTTCCCGTTCCCGTCCGGTCTTCTTTTTCAATGCCGTTTTTAAGAATGTCGCGCAACAAGTCCAAATATTGCTTCATAACCCCACCCTCTATTCCTCTGTCGTTATGGACTTAATCATGTCTTTGATCGCGTTTGCTGCCCGTTCATACGTCTGGGCAATCCCTTTCCACGTCACAAAATCCCCTTCATATCCGCCAGCCATTTTCAGTTGCTCGCCCTTCTCGATCCGGCTGTAATATTGCGCGTCTGCGGATGTCTTGCCTTCTTCTTCGCGCAGTCGTTTATATTCTTGTCCTTGCACGATCTCAGCCATGCCTTCATGGTATTTCGCTTTCTTTTTGTACCAGCCCGCAATATGCCATGCCGCGCGTTCTAGCTTGGTATAGACATACTCTAGTTTAGCAAGTTCGTAAGGAGCGAGGGACTCCATCCGCCCCTCCAACTCCCGCGCTTGCTTGAGATATGTCTCATGCATCCGCGCATAGCGCTGGTACTCTTGTGTGTCTGTGTCGTGCATCGTGTCACCCCTTCAGTGCGATCAGCTTCTCAAGATACCACCGCGCTTTTTTCAAGTCCTCCACGCCGTTTTTGTACTGATAACGGCTAATGTATTTTATGATGTTCCCGGTCAGGTAGCCTTCTAACTGCTCTTTCGTCAACTTTGCCGCAATAAAGTCATAAGTCTCAATGCCGCCCACTGTGTAGTGATTCGGATGGTCGACGTTGTCTAGGTCGTATAGTTGCATCATTTGTCCTCCTCTTTTCACTTTTTCATCAACTCCAAAAACTTATCTAAAGGCAACACCACTAGCCACGGTTTCCGATCTGCCTTTAATGCCAGCGCGTCCGGCTTCTCCCTCTCGTCTTCAAGCCACTTGTATAACGTCTGGAAGCCGTTTTTCCGCGCCTTTACCTCCCACCGAATACCTAACCCTTCAACATCGTTCTCGAAGCCTTCTTGGGCGCCAGAAAGGGGAATTCTGCGCCCTCCAATCAGCTTCGCGAACTCCCTTTCCCTTTGTTGTCCTTTCCTGCGTGATTTTCTGCCGCTCATACTTTCCCCTCTCGTATATCCTGAATGATACTGTCAAAGATTTTTATAGCGATTTCGCATGTTTTCTTGTCATCGTCTGATTTTGCACCGGATAGCAGTGTAGCAACGGTTTGCTTGCGTGATTCTAAATACTCGATGAATTTATCTCTCATTCTCCCACCTCACCAATTTCATCGCAAAGGAATCTCGCATTTTATATCTTCATAAGCCCATTTCCCGTCCTTCTTTTTATCCAACATGACAACCACTGTCCCGCTGGATTCACGAACCTCATAGCCATACATAACGTAATCATCGCCAACGCCTAGCTTTTCTCTCGCTATTTTTTCAGCTTCTTTCCATGTCAAAAGTTCCCACCTCACAATAACGACCGTAATTCCGCGATAAACTTTTGCTTCTGCAATACCACCATTTCGCATATCGCATAAAGCACATCATCCGGCTTCGTATTGCGTTTCGTTTCCAGCAATCTTTCAATCTCTTGTTCTTGTTTCCGTATGAGTTGCTGTATCTGTTCCTGCGTTTGTTCTTTTGTCATTTCGCCGATCACCTAACTTATTTGTGTCTGAAAAACCAAACCCCATTTTCTTTTTTCGCTTCGCACCAATCATTCTCAAAATCCAATAACGCCTTTGTTAATGACGGTTTCGGATGTGCATAGTGTGTCTCGCAATGCTCCAATATTTCGCGAATACTCTTCCAATCTCGTTGCCAATACAAATACTCTTTTACTTTTTTGATTGTCAGCTTATATGGCGTGACATGTCCGCCGTTGTTTACTCCACCTTTGACCCATGTTTTTTGTTCTTCGTAAAGGTAATCTTCCCACTTGAACCACTTGAGTTTTTTAGCTGGTCGATTGAATCGGGCAGACATGTAATGTCGAACGTAATTGTAGTGAAAATCCACTGTTAAAATGCCTATTCGTTTGTCTCTCAAAAGGTTTTGTACGAATACTGGAATATACTTTTTGCGTTGTGGAATCGCGATATAGACATAGTGCGCATAGTCCAACCATCTCATCGCTTGTTCGATCAATTCCATTGTTAGTGATGTTTTCATTTCAACGATACATTTCGCTGGACCATGAACTGCTACAATATCCGCCCGACCACACGGCAATTCCACTTCGGCATACACTTCGTATCCTCTTTCCTCAAGCCATTGTTTCACAGGGTCAAATAGGCCTTGTTCTTGCATTTTTGTCATCCTATCAACCACCATCCCCCGTATATGATCGCCGCCCATAAGGGAATGGACAGCGCCACTCCCCATAGGCAGCCGCAGAAAAATTTCATCCTTTCACCTCATGTTCTGCTTTGCACTCGGTACATACGGCAATCAGTCCGTTTTCTGTTTTCTTGATTCGGAAAGCTGTATTACTGCACGGCTTCCCTTCGCTATTTTTTGTCAGACAAATAAGGAATTTATCCATACGCTACACCTCAATAGCCGCTGTTTTGCCGTTCGTGATTGACGGCGTTTTTCCTCATGTACGCTTCTTCTACCTCTTCCCAAGAAAAGCCGAGCATTTCGCCCAAATGAATGAATCTCAATAACAAAAACTCATAATAAAATTTACTATCACCGTCATTGTATAGGCCGATATATAGGTCAGTTACATCGGCCGTAAGGCACAAAAATTGTTCGGTTATGTTGTCTGCTTTGGTTAAATTCCAACTTTTAAGGTCGAGCATGTCCGGCTCTGTGATCTCCAAGCCAACAGACAAGAGAAAATGCAACCCATCACAAAACTCCTCTAATGCCTTCTCGCGGTTGTTTTTCTTGTTACTCCAAAACTTGAAGACTTCCGGCAACTCATTCGCCAGTTCCCCAAGCTCCACTTGAAACGCAAGAATTTTCTTCGCCAGCCGATCTTCCCCCTCTTGACGAGGGTGTTTCTGCTCGATGTATTCATCCAGCTGGCGTTGCATCTCGAATAGTTTTTGTAGATTCATTGTTTTCCCTCCAACTTGGCTTGTACTTATTCACATAATCCACAATGCGGCTGTAGAGGACTTCCCCGATGCCGGGGATGTCCTTCATGCCCTCTACTAGCTCCGCGATCATCTCTACCGCCGCACGTGAGGCTTTTTCTTCTGCTTGCTTCATGCCGTCATGGAAGCCTCGCCAGTAGTCTTTATTCACCTTCTCTCTCACCTCACGTTTAAACCGGTTTATCTCGCCTGTACAGCCGCGTTTCTATGTATGCTATACCTTTCTATTACTCTCGTTGTATCGCGGCTGTACGGGGCGAATACGGGCGTTTATGAGCGCGTCGCCCGTGTGAGTGCCAATTTTATAGATTCAATCTTCGTCATCCCATTCGTCTTCTTCCAATTGACGTTCTAAACTTCACAACACTTCGATCACTTCGCGTTTCTCTTTGTTTTCTAAGTGGCTTGCCAGCACACACCCAACCGCTAAATTGATTGCACGGTATACGTCCATGTGTTATCACCTAGCTAGACGCTTTATTTTGCTCTGTGAGGGGTTTTCCTCACCTTCGGGTATTCCCTATTACCCTTGCAAGAAAAACGCCATATGGGCTAAAATTTGAAGATTTTGAGCGTGTTAGTTTTTTAAACTCCGCAAAAGCTTCAATTGCTTTTCATGCTTCGCCCGCTTCTTGCTGTGCTTCGTGTACTGTATCAGCTTTTCCGTGCGCGCAATATGCCAATCTAGCGATGCTTGCCATACCCATTCGGACGCTCTCGCTAATATCGCGTGTAGCGAGTCTGCTGTTGGTTCAAACATCTTCTTACCTCCTTAATCTTTTAGTTTTTGCATCGCAAGCACATGACGCAACGTGTAGTAGTCCAAGTCGTATACTGACTGTCCGTCGTATTCACGGATTCCACGATCGAGCAGCTGACGAATCATCATTTGGCGTTTCAATTCCCTCGTGATTTGAACTTTTTCATAGAGGATGCCCAACGCGATCACCTTCCTCCCAAGCAATATCCTGCGTGATTCCCAATCGCCCGCATGCCTCTGCCAGTCGTTTGCGCCACTCTCGCAACTTGTCCTCCTCTTCCTTCCGCACTCTCGCTGCATCCTCGCAGTTGCATGAGGTCACCAGCCATGCCCCGTTCATCACTCTTGTGTATAGCCGCCCCGTCCCATCGCATTTCACGCACATGGTTTATGCTCCTTTCAGCCTAAAATCTTCACCTTCGACTTCCAAGAGATATGGACCGCACTGGCCGAGCAGCCGACTGGCAGCTGCATAGCCAATTTTTTCACTCAATGTCCCTCGATCCTCATTGCTGTTGAACACGATTGGCTTTTGCTTCCTGTATCGCTCATTGATGATTTGGTAATACAACGCTTCTTTTGCCTCCGACCATTTAGCTTTACCAATGTCATCCCAAACCAGCACATCCGCGTTGATTGCTCCGTATAGCAGTTGGTTCAATGTCTCGCCTTCGTCGTTCATCATCTTGGCCTGGATCAGCTCGTCCATGAATGTGACGTCAGAGACTACCAGCACATTGAATCCGTCTTTGATCAACCGTTTGGCCAGGGCGATTTGCAAATGGGTCTTCCCCACACCGAAATTGTTGTGCTGTTGCTTCATCTCTGCTCGTTGGCCGGCCGGCAGTTCTCGAAGGCGTTGTTCCCCTAGTACTGCGATGAACCCTAAATTTCTGTCAGACAACTTTTTTGCGCCGTTCTCCACGCTAAATTCTTGCAGGTACTCGACTGTCATGTCATACATATCCTGTTGATATGGTGCTGACCGTCTGAAGTTTTCGAAATTCGCGTGCACGAATTCGTCCGGAATGAGTGCCTGCTTGAACCGCCGTTTCCACGCCTTCCGTTCCCGGCATTCGCAAGGTCTGGCGAATTCATACCCACGCTCGTCTCGATAGAAGAGGAATTCGGTATCTTTGCATCGGGAGCACTCGTAGTCACCCTTTCCATCCCCAAGCTCGTCGTGCTGCTTCAGCTTCTCGGAGGATTTGTTCATATGTCTTTCCGCCTTCTTTCGCAGGTCGGCCAATACCTCGGCGATGTTTGTGAATCGTTCCGCCATCCGCGCTCTCTCCTTTTTGCTCGTGATATTTGCTTAGCAACACTTTGCGCACGTATTCGAAAGAATGGATCTCGTCACCGTTGAATTTTGGTTCATACTCGTCAAACACTTGGTCGATCAGCGAAAGAATGTCATCCAATGGGATTGGCTCTCGCAGAAGCCCTTCTATTGCTTCCTCATCTTTAGGAGAAAGCGATAGTCCTTTTCCTCTGCGTTGGATGTATCTGTTAGCAATCAGTTGGAATGATCGAGCATGGTCGTTGCCTATATCATCATCATCTATTTTTCTATCAGTTATATTTTTTATATCTTTTATATCTTTATTAGATGTGCCGGATGTGGCACTTCTCTCGGACAAATATGGCACTTCTCTATGTTCAGATGTGCCATTTTTGGCACTTCTATCGTCGTGAGATAGGCCATTTTTGTCCTCTCTCTCGTCAAAAGATGTGCCATTTTTGGCACTTCTGTTTTTGTGAACGAACTTCTTCGATTTCCTGACTTTATAAATTTCACCATACGGAGCACGAACCGTTTCGATGTAACCTTCATCTTTTAGTCGAGCAATATTTCTTTTTACGGTCCGCTCGCTTCCGCCAAGTTCGGCAGCGATTTCTGCGAGTTTCACTGGCCGTCCGCCGAGCACGATGCCCAACGTTTCGCCTTCTTCCTGCACTTCCTTGGTTACTTTAGAGATAAGCCATAAGAACTCCCAAATGGCTGGTCCGATCCGTTCTCGGTGTTCGGGGGTAAGAAGCCCCGTATAAACAGGGAAGTAAAAACTGTCGGGCATCGTATCACCTCGGCTTTCCTATTTCTTGATGCATATCGCAAACCCGTTGGTCACACGTTTGACGGTCAGTTCCGGGTACCTCCGCATATACTCTCGTACCAACTGTTTGAAATGCTCCTTGTCTTTGGCCTCCTCCCAAATCCATCTTGGGAGGAGGACTTTATATGTGGGCGGATTATTCAGCATCGAAGACGATCTCCTCTTGTTGAGGTGTTTCTTCTTGCGGCTGCGGATCGATCACCTCGTATGCCTCGGCTTCGATGTAGTCAACCGGTTCCGGATCGGCTGTGATGTCCTTCTTCACCGTCTCGTCTTGCACAACGGCTTGCTGAATTTCAATCGATATCGGCAAGTATTTCCACATATGACGGATGACCGTCTTTTTGGCCATTTCCTCATAGTCTGTTACCCACGGACCGTTATTGGCTGCCCGAGAGCGTTTGCGACGTTTCTCAATTTCCTCTTTAGGCATGAATTCGAATTGATAGCCGCCGTCTTTGAAATGAGCAACGGCATATGCACCAATGAACTCACCACGGTTTGTCATTGCCGGCTTATGAACGAGCTTCGGATGTAAGCCGTACTCGTATTCGAACGTGTCGTTTTCGTAAACAGCATGAGCATAAATGCTTTCGATGTTTCCACTGCGCCGTGCCAGGTCAATCATGCCTTTATAGCCGATGATGAATTGCACGTCAGATTGCCCTGTTTTCCCGTTCTTGAACGGAACGAAATAGCAATGTCCAATGAGTCCCGGTTCTAACCCAAGCTGTGCGGCCTGCATGACTGCGCCGAGAAGAGAAGGAACCGAGCATTCCAACAGTTTCGGATTGGTCCGGATCGTTGTCAGCGCGATGCGCGCCATCCGATCAGCATCCATGTGCTTTGGTAGAGCCTTTTCAATCTCCGGACCCATCTTTTTCAGATATGCCGCGATTGTTTGAGCTGGGGAAGGAGGCGCTGCCTCCGTGTTTTTTGCTTTGTTTGCGAGTTGATTTTTAAGCGTTTGGTTTGTTGCCATACTCTTATGACCTCCCTATTTCCTTTTGAATTGCTGCGCCGCAGGGCAAGTTGCCCAGTGAGGCATATGCCCTTTGACCACTTCACCCTTCGAAGTCACTATTGTTATGACCTCGGCGTCCACCGGCATGGCTTTGCCGGCCGGTGTCTTGATCCACTCGATTTCTCTTCCACAACCTTTGCATTTCGCCAATCCGCTCACCCCCTTTACGCTTGGCAAGCCCGTCAGAAAGGAACATAGATTTTATGTCCGCATTTCACACACGTGCCAATTTCGAACCAATTGTCATCATAGCGATAGCGATATTCGTGTCGGCACTCAAAAGGGAAGGTCATCATCGTTGAATTCAACCGGTTCTCCTCCAAACGGATCGTCATTCCCCCACTCCATTTCCGGCGGCTCCGAGAAGGCCTCTCTCGCGCCCGTAGAGGTGTTTTTCTGTTGACCTGCACCTTTACCATTCCCTTGTGCTTTTCCTTCGTTATTCGAGCCGCTGCGAGCCAAAAACTGCACGTTATCCGCCACCACTTCCGTGACATACACGCGCCGGCCGTCCTTCTCATAGCTGCGGGTTTGCAATCGTCCGTCCACCGCAACGAGGCTTCCTTTTGTCGTGTAGTTCGCCACGTTTTCGGCTGTTTTCCGCCAGGCGATCACATTGATAAAATCCGTTTCACGTTCCCCTTGTTGATTTGTGAACGGACGGTTGACCGCAAGCGTAAAGGATGCAACAGCCGTTCCGTTTGGTGTGTAGCGTAATTCAACGTCTTTTACCAAGCGACCAACTAATACTACTCGGTTCATAACATCCCTTCTCCCTTCTATTTGTCCGCGAATACTATGAAACTCGCTTTTTTTGGTTTGCTTTCCACCGTCTCAACAACCACCAACGTATCCCCGTCCGCCGTCTTCTCCGTCCGGACGATTACGTACCATTTGCGCACGGCGTTCCTCCTCTCTCATAAATTTTTCAAACGCCTCCTTTGTTGTGTTGGGTATCAGTCCGGCCTGGAACAAGTCGTATTCATCAGCCCAGTACCAAATGCCGTACCGTTCTTCCCTCTTTTGACGGAGCCAATCAGCAAAATCCCGATCCTGGTGCGCAAGTTGGTGATGGATTTTGCATAGCGGCGCGAGGTTTCGCCACTTTCCCCTTCCGCCTTGTGAGCGGAAACGGACGTGATGCGCTTCTATGGTGTATGTACTGCCGCACACAAGGCAGGCGTTTCCAAACTCCTCCACCATCCGGGTGTACTCTCGCTTGCTCACGCTCCCACGCACCTTTCGAGCGGGGATGACGCGGCCTTTATACATCTGAACCTTCCCTTTCCGCTTCTTCGGCTTCTTCTCCCGCACCAGCGGCTTGGGCTTGTCCTTCCTTTGCTTCGCCGGCTTTGGCACAGGATGAAATTCGTGTGATAGGTTCAAGCTTTCACCTCCCTTTCGTAAATGCCGGCCAGCGCCGGAAATTCGTCGTGTTCCCTTTTCAATTCTCGAAACGATCGGAAACGAACCCCCACGGCCATCGGGAAGTCCATCGGGTACTGATGGCAGTTTTTCGGCCATTGCTGAAAAACACGACAGAAAAAGTGTGTAGCTTCTTCTTCATTTCTCGCAAAGACGAAAGCAAAACGTCCGTTTTCGATCTTCATGGCGTATACATGGATTTCATCAATGCCAAGCGGGTTTTGTTCCATGAGTTCGCCGATCGCTCGGTTGTCCTCTTCTGTCGCCTGGGCAAGCACTTCGTCTAACTTATCTGCCGGGTCGTCATATCGCAATTTCCCGGCAGACAGAAAATGCCGAATCGCATAGACAAGCACTTTGATTTCGTCCCTCATCGCCTCCTTGAGCAATTCACGAATAGTAAACATCATCAATCACTCCGGTGTGTTCGTTGTATCGCACTTTCACTGTTCCAACAGGCCCATTCCGGTTTTTGCTGACGATGATCTCAAGCGTATCGTCGTCGGACTCTTTGTTGTAATACTTGTCTCGATACAGGAACAGGATGATGTCTGCGTCCTGCTCCACACTTCCCGACTCGCGGATGTCGGACATCATAGGGCGTTTGTCTGACCGCTGCTCTACTGATCGGTTCAATTGAGCCAGCGTCACCACTGGACAGTTGAACTCTTTCGCCATTTCCTTCAGCGATCGGGACAATTCTGTGACTTGCAAATGAGCGTTGCCACCGTAAAAATGAGCTGGGCGAATCAGTGTGAGATAGTCGATAAAGACAATCGGCTTTTTTTCAGGAAACCTATGAAGAATTTTCCTTGTTTTCGCTCTCATTTCCGCAATCGTTTGGCCGGCTCCGTCAAATATCTGTATGTTCGTCTGCGACACCCTCCCGATCACATCCGGCCAGCGCTTCTTTTGCTCATCCGACAGCCCTCTATACAAATCGCGCATCTTAGTTCGATTGAAACCTCCAACAGACGCGATGAGTCTGTCGCGTATCATCGAGCTTGGCATTTCAAGTGAAAACACGATAGGTAAATATCCTTGCCACCCAGCTTGTTTCGCTAGGTGTATCATCACATCGCTTTTCCCCATGCTCGGCCGGGCAGCGATTACGGTTAGCGAAGCATCTTGAAATCCGTTGGTCATCCGGTCGAGCTTCACAATCCCGGTCGGCACACCTCGTTTCTGCTCGATCGGCGTCCACGGCGCGTCATAAATCTCCGCCGACAAGTCTGTGATCGATGAATAATCATCCAGCCTCGCTTGGTTCAGCTTGTCCAATTCCGACGTGATGCGGTCAATCGGCCAATCTTCTTGTGCGGCCACAGTCAAAATGCGCTTTTTCTCCCGCTCCTTCCAAGATTCAAGGACAAGCTGCTCGTATTGCTCAAATTTCTGTTCATTCGCATAGTCAGCCAGCTCATTGAGATACGACACGCCGCCCAGTTCGGCGATGTCCGCCGCCATCGCAAGTGATACGATGTCCACCATCTTCCCGTCGTTCACAAGTTGTTTCATCGTATCGAACAAACGGCGGTGCCGCGCTTCGTCAAAATGGTGTGTGTTTAAAATGGTGTCCTTTAGGAGATACTGGTGTTCAAGGAATGTTCCCAGTATCGCCTTTTCTGCCGTAACCGACATCACCAATCCTCTCCGGCATTTGGATCATGTACGTATTCCTCAAAATATGGTGGTTTGATCTCTTTGTAGCAAAGGTCAGCGATCGTCGGAGGGAACGGTTTTTGTTTTACGTGTCTTTTCACGTTGTGTAAGGCGTTTTCGAAAGGCTCATCAGCAAGCAATTCATGCCAAACGTCCACCTTTTCCGACGACACTTCAAAATTCGGATAGACATAAGCGATGATCTTGAAAATTTGCTTAACCTCATCCCTTGTCATTACAATGCCTCCCAATCTACTTCGTTGGCTGCTTTTCTCAACTTGCCAACACGTTTCGTCTTCTGATCGTGAAGCTCGTTGTATTCTCGAACAGCTTTTAGGGTGAACAATCCCATGTATTCCAAGTTTTTAAGGATCGAAGAAATGTATTTAGCTGGGTTCCTAGGTGCGTTTTCTCTAGCTCGTTTAATCACTTCGCAAATGATGGCTTCCGGTTCTTGAAATTGCCCCTCTGAAATAACATGGTCGAATTCTTGTTGCAAAATGGATGGCGGTAAATATCCGAACGCTAACTCAAACTCTTTGATCGGATTGGGACGATCATCATCATTAATTAATTCATTATTAGTTAGTTCATTATTTAGTTCTTTATTATTTAGTAGGGGGTCGATTTTCGACCGTCGGTTTTCCGACCGTCGGTTTTCCGACCGTCGGTTTTCCGACCGTCGGTTTTCTAGCTCTCGGTGATCCTCATCAACAGGATGTTCATACACAACGGTCTCCCACCCGATAAACTTCCCTTTTTCGTCCTTCACTCTCTGTCTGACCACGTATCCATATTGCTTCAGCTCGTTCATCGCCGATTTAAATGTTGAACTCCCATCCGGCGAGTGTTTCATCAATTCTTCGTTATAAAACGTCCAGTTATCCGGCATGGAAAGCATATAGGCAAGCAGCCCTTTCGCTTTCCAACTTAACCGATCATCATGTAGGCCGACTTTGCTCATTACAACATAATTGCTGTTTTTCTGTACTCTAATGACTCCCATGCGGTCACTTCTCCTTTACACAAATCGCCTTCCCTTTTTCAATCCGCACCACCCGAAAACCGGGATGGGACGCCCGGACGTAGCCGCAGGCATACGCGATATACTCCTGCTTTGTCCGGGCTATCCAGGTGTAGCAGTGCGGGATGGCGACTTCGTACTCCAGCCCCGGTTTGTATGCTTTTTCAACAGGTTTTTTAGCCACGCCACCACTCCCACGCGGATTGCAGGAACATGATCGTGATGAGCACGGCCCATAAAATCAACATCGCCACAATATCTTCCTTGGCCGATCTCAATGCTTCACGCCGCTTTTGGCGTGAGAGCCATTTTTCCGCGTCGTCTATTCTCATTTTTGCCGCTCCTTCCCGGTCAGGATAGAAATTGCCCGACTGGCTTCTTCAACTGTCCAATCCTCCATGTCGTGTGTGACGCCCATTTGTTCTTTCAACCGTTCATAGAGCGCTTGCTTCGGATACTTGTCCGACGCCTTTTTGTTGAGCAGGCTGTCGATAAAGTTGAGCTGTTTCTCGCTCGCTTTTTGTGACACGCCTGCTTCAGCCGCGTTGGCGTCGTCATCGTCCTCCGCTGCAATCCCCAGCGCCGCACACAGGGAGTATCGCCTTGCGTATGTCACGGCGCTTCCCGCCCCTTGTGCCGTCACCTTGCCCATCGGGAGCTTGAGCGGGTCGCTTTCGATGTACTCCCCGCTTGTGTGCAACAAGAGTGTGGTCACACAAATGTAGTCGCCTTCCGTTGTTGTAGATTGGAAGAATGACAGCCCGTGCTTGGCAAGATACGGCTTGATCGTCGTGACGATCTCCTCAAGCGGGCTGTATTTGCTTTGAAAATGCGGGTTTACCGCTGTTTTTTTCGGCGCCGGGCATTCAGCTTGGAATTGGCACAGTGCTGATGCGATATTGGCAATGCTTTCTGAACGTTTCATCGGATCTGTACTCCTTTCGTCTGCTTAAGTGCCGCGCCAGGCACGTGCTCGCCGTTTTTGAGCCGTTCAAGGATGGCCCTTTTATCCACCTTGGCCGGTTGTGGGATAAGGAAGTCTGCCGGGATCAGCGTTTCGTCAATCACGTCAACAGAAGGTGGATTTTTTCGGATGGAAACCGTGATCGTCGGCCGTTTCACTTTTTCAATACCGGCCGTTTCAAGTTGTTCCTGTAGGTACGATTTCAGCCGTTCGATCTTGTTTTCAATCGCCTGCCTCCGCTCGGCCAGGCGTTTTTCTTCGTCGCGGATGACCTTGACGTCCGCCTCAAGATTACGGATGAGCTTCCCGATATTCTCAGCCTTGTCCTCGATCGCCTCTTGCAAGGCTTCTAATGTATCCACAATCGCCTCGCTGTCCATTTCCTCAGCCATCTCTAGCAGCTTGGCATAGTTTTCGGCCAACTCATACAGTTTCAATGCAGTTCCCTCCTATTGATTTTTCTTGCGCCATCCGGTACGATGGTGTTGAACGTTTGTTTAGGGTTGGTTCCCCGCTGGCTCGCGGGGATTTTTCATTTCCACACCGCTTTCCTCTCGCCATTTTCCACGCAGAACGCCATCGCGCAGTATCGGTCGTAGTGGATCATCAACCCATCCGGGAACTCGATGATGCTTTCTCCCTCGACGATCTCACCGCCGCACCCCTCGCAATATCCGACGACGCGCGGTTCCTCTTGACGGATCGGATGCCGGTCGGAAATGATCGGGTTCTCGATCATGCGGGTTCACCTCCTTTCTGGTGCGCATCGGCAGGCACAAGAACGCTGGAAAAGGGGGGGTAGGGAAACAGCGCTCCTGTACCTGACGACAGGCACCAGGCCTGTCCTTGTGTTGGGAAATGGAAATGTGCTATATTGTGATTGGGCCGGTGTTTCTTTTGTGTTGCAACGCCGCTTTGAGGCATTTGCGGCGGATTGCAACTTTTTGTTTTTCCCGTTTCAGCACGGCCACTTCATGCCAATTTCGGCGTCGGATATGAAGCTCGATTTCTTGCGCCAAACGGGCTTCCCAGCACAAGAGATTCATATATTCATCCCAAGATGGGCTCAAATAGTTCGGTGTGTACGTCATCACTCATTCCCCTTTCTGATAATCGCTGTAATATTGATTCCGCGTTCTTGTAGCGTCGCGATCAGTTCAGCTAGTTGGTCGTGTTCTCTCTTCCGCCGCAGGAGCTCGTCCAACTCACGACGACAGCGTTGGTATTCTTCAACCCAACGATCGGCGGACTGCAAATCTCCGTGTTCCAATTCAAGATAGGCGCGAGATAGATAGAATTTGCAGTGTTCGAGCAAGCTGTTGCCATGTTCTAAGTCGCCTGGGAGGAGGTTCATTGTGCTCCCCCTTCCTTCACATACGCCACGATGTCATCAATCATCGTTTGCGCCTGTTTATCGCCGCTTGTCTCGACGACATGTCTCAAATACTCCAATTCCTCAAGGATCGCGAGTCTTTTCTGATCGACGCCATATTCCCGCAGAAACACCCCTTCGTTAGTTGCGAACATTTCAATTGGCGTCCCTGTTTCCCAACCGCGAATGCGTCGAACTTCCATTGGAATGACGATTCTTCCTAAATGGTCAAGTTTACGAACGATTCCAAGTGGTTTCATCGTGTAACAACCCCCATTTCTGCTTGGATGATCTCTTTAACACGACGTTGCCATTTCAGTTGATACACCATTTTCCCGTTTTCCAACTGAATCGGCTCCGAGCTGCTGTATTTCTTCCCTTCCACCGTCGCTACCCATTCGCCGCCGACGCGCCATTGCAATCCGGCTTTTTGGAGAAGTTTATTGACTTCTTTTCCGGAAAGCGCCGGTTCAAACATCTTGCCGATCTGCGTTGGTGTGACCAGCTGCATTTCAAACTCATCCGTCAAGCGCTTCTCGATTTTGTTTTCCAGTTGCTCAATGCGGCTGTTTTGACGCGCATTGTCTTCTTCCAAAGCTTTGAGCTTTCGTTCCGTCTCCACCATTTGCTGTGCGTACATCAGAAGCATTTCTGCCGTCGTTTTCGGTTGGATCGCTTGTTGTTTTTGCAGTGCCTCTTTCATGCGATTGAATTCGTTAATGTATCTGATTTTAATCATCATTGCCTTTGGTGTTGTATATCCCATTGTCACCAACATAAACGCATCGAAATTCAACAGGTACTTTGTGTATATTTGCTTGTTTTGCGGATGTTGATATGGGGTCTCATAAAATTTCAAGACACCCATGTCGATACCCAATTCCTTTACTTCTTCGGATTCTTTTAACTTTTCGATATTTTCGATTGTTCGGCGAATATCCGCCAACACGTTAAAATGCTCTTTCCCAAAAGTTTCAGCGATCGTCAGACTGTCTGTAAGTACTTGGTTGTTATCAATGAACACTAACTGTTTATTCATCTTTTCTCTCCTCTCCCACTTGCTTTATTCAGCTGTATAGTGTGGTGAACGACAGTGATAACAAGTTGCCTTTTCTTTCGCCGCTTCGATAGCAGTTTTCAAATTTATTGGCGGTTCATCGTTCCATTCCCCGAAAGAACAATGATGAATAATTTGTGCTTGTGCTGTTTCATCACCGATAGAGCAAATTTTCATAACAAAAATTTCAAAATCTCTACGGTGGTGGTCGGCTTGTATAATAATGTCTCCAACCGAGACAATAAACAGCGCATGTTCGCCGCAAGATAAATGACCGCGTCGTTTGACATAAACAGGTTTTTTCGGTGATCCGTCTGCATTGCAGATGATTTGTGAAAATCCTGTATTAGTCATCCCACCACCGCTTTCCCAAAGGGCTGGATGCCCTTTTTTTGTAAAGTGAAGTTTGATTACCATTTGTTTCACCTCTACTTGTCCACTTTTTCGCCAAAAGGAATGCCCTAGAGGGCAGCTTTCACACGTGCTTCCAACCCTGCATACAACGGCCATCCGTCGCGAGACATCGTATTCCGCGCTTGGTCATACGTGATCTGGTGATACTCGCCACCACCAAGCACCTCGATGCGATATGTTTCGTCCAGCACGATTTCGCCGCTTTTCGTCTCAAGTGAAACGGTATCACCATCAATAATCAGCGTGCCGAGTGTGTAGCGCTCAAGAAACGCGTCAATTTCATGCGTTGTGCGTTTGATATGATCGCTGAGAACGTACATTTGCGGTCACCTCCTAGAGGGCAGCCGGATCATATTCCTTGTCAATGCGCTCATGCAGTTCCCGCTTGAACCGCATGAGTTCGTCATGCATACTCCGGTCGCGGTTTTTCATCACTTCCGCGACCGTGCGGGTGTAGAATGTGATCGCGGCTTCGAGTGTTTCAAAGTCATACGCACTTGGTAGTTTTTTCATGATCGTTCACCTCCTTCTTTCCAGTCACTTCTTCCCATGTCAGTTCACCGCGTTCGATTTTAGTGATGATGCGCGGGATGGATGTACGGAGAAAAAACGTGTAGATACGCTTCATCGTTTCACGGGATGGTTGATTCACTTTTATCAGCCCCTTCTCAAGAAATGTATTTGCCGTAAATGGTTTTGCTGATGGAAATATCGAGCCCGAACTTTTCTTTAATCGCCATGAGATTGACCGTATCCTCTAAAATCTGCTGACGGTCAATCAGCATATCTGGTGTCATATCGCTTTTCTTAACCATTTTCGGATAGCCGTACTTTGTGGAAACCGCTTTGTTTGCTATGGTGTTGGCTTTGATATAGTCCACCCGTTCCGGTTGGTTGAGTGATTCTCTGAGTTTCTGCATCATTTCTTTTTGATGATCTTTGTCTAACATGCGAAAGACTTGGAATCCTTCAAGGCCGGATGATTGGCGGAGTGTCTTCAAGATGTCGTAAATCCAAAATCTAAATTCAACCGCTTCTTTCTTGCGACTTTGTGTGATCGCCTCATAAATCCCGTATTCATTCACAATTGTCATTTCCTGCGGCCCGCCAGACGTCGGAAGGGTGTGACTTGAAATCACATCCTTTTTGACTTGTTTTTCAATCGCCTTCAAACGTCTTGCAACTGCTGCTGTTTGTAAACCCAAAGCCTTTGCAATATCAGCTAGTACGGCACACCAATCACCGGCAACCCTTTCAACAAAGCGAATTTGATGTTTATTCCACACTTCAGTACGGATCGTTGTCATTTTTGAACCTCCTTTATTACGCGCTTTTGTCACCATTTTGGTGACTACGGGGTAAAAAAATATCTTCAATGCGCATGTCAAAGAAATCGCGTAATTTAAACATTTCATCAAGCGTAAATTGGCGCTCTCCGCGTTCCTTCATGCTGTACGCCCTTGTAGATATACCTAAATAAGAAGCAAGTTCTTTTTGAGTGATCCCTCTTTTTTTGCGGAGCAACAATAATTTTTCTTGCATGTTCCTCACCTCCTGATTTAATAATATCACCGTTTTGGTGACTAGTAAAGTACTTTTTGTTATTTTTTTAGATTTTATATTCCAAAACGGTTACTTTTATGATATTTTTTTAATGGAGGAAGGAGGTGAAAATGTGAATCTTCAGAAATATGTAGGTGAAAAAATAAAGGAATTCCGTCTAAAAAAAGGAATGAGCCAAGAGGAGTTGGCTGATCTGCTACAGACGACGAAACAGACGGTCAGTCGATACGAAATCGGGGAAAGAAAAGCGAACCAAGACGTATTATTTAGGTTGTCAGAAATCTTCGGGGTAAGCATTGATGATTTCTTCCCCCCGAAAGAAAAGCGATTATCCTTTTCTATGCTCCCTGTAGTCGGTAGGGTGTCGTGCGGAAACGGGGTTATCGCATATGAGGAAATTGAATCTTATGAGCCTGTTCCTAATGACTGGATCGATGGAGGAGAATATTTCTTTGCCAAGGCAAAAGGCGACTCCATGATCGGCGCGCGGATTATGGACGGCGATTTGCTCCTCATCCGCCGCCAGGATGATGTCGATAACGGAGAAATCGCCGCTGTGTTGATTGATGATGAAATCGTGCTGAAAAGAGTATACAAGACCGATGATACTATTATTCTACAAAGTGAAAATCCGGCGTACAAGCCTATTGTCGTCCGGCCGGAAGACACAAAGAATGTGAGAATCATAGGCAAACTGAAAAAAGTAGTCCTAAATTTCTAGCGCTAGAAATTTAGACGGGCGGGCGACGGCTCGCCCATCTTTTTTAGGAGGGAACAGGTATGCGAACCGCATTGTATATCCGCGTGAGCACGGAAGACCAAGCGCGGGAGGGGTATTCCATTCAAATGCAAAAGGAAAAACTCCACGCCTATTGTGTTTCGCAAGGCTGGGACATTGAAGGATTTTATATTGATGACGGCTACAGCGCAAAGGACTTGGAACGGCCGGCGATGAAACGGATGATCGAAAACATCCAACAAGGGCTGATTGATTGCGTGTTGGTGTATCGTTTAGACCGCCTGACCCGTTCCGTTTTGGACTTGCACAACCTTTTAAAACTATTCGATGAACATGACTGCAAGTTTAAATCGGCAACCGAAGTCTACGATACCACCACTGCCACCGGGCGCATGTTTATTACGTTCGTTGCCGCGCTTGCCCAGTGGGAACGGGAGAACACGGCAGAACGTGTGAAAGCCAACATGCAACAAATGGTTCATGAAGGAAAATACCCGGGCGGGAAAGTGAATTTTGGGTATCGACTAGAAGGAAAGAAGATTGTCATTGATGAGCAGGAAGCCGCTGTTGTACACAAAATGTTCGACTTGTACCTTGAGGGAAACGGAGACAACCGGACGGCCACCCTGTTGAACCGCATGGGGCATCGAACGAGACAGGGGAGGTTGTGGACAGGCAAGCAAGTCCGTGACGTTCTGACCAATCAAGTGTATATCGGGCGTTTTTTCTATATGGACGAGTACCACGATGGCATTATCCCACCGATCATAGAACGCGAGAAGTTTGAAACAGCACAGAAGATGAGGGAGGGAAGGAGAGGGAAGCATCCAAGACAAGTCGCGAGCGATTATATCTTCTCCGGCGTTCTGCGGTGCGCTCGTTGCGGCCGCGTGATGCCAGGCAAGCTATCCAATCACACAAAGAAAAACGGCGTTTATGCTCGCAGGAAATACACATGTCGGGGGACGTTTACGAAATTGTGCGATATGCCCATGTTGGACGAACAGGCGATTGAGGAGGTGTTTTTGCAATATATCCGAGAAATTCGTGACGCTTCAGCCGCGTCCGAGGTGGCCGCATCGTATGAACAAGACAGCGATCACATCAGCCGACAAATACAAGATATTGAAACACAACTGGATGAAATTAAGAAGCGCCGGAAACGATTGCAGTTGGCCTTTGCAAATGAAGTGATCTCACTTGAGGAGTTGAAAGAGCTGACCAGTGAGGACCGGAAAATTGAGAAGGAACTGCAAAACAAGCTGGAGGAATTGAAGGAACAAGAGGAATCCAGCGAGGTTTCACCTCAAGAGCTGATCGAGATTCTGATGCAGTTCGGGGAAAACTGGAATCACCTGTCGGATAAAGAGAAAAAGAATCTTATCAGCATGTTCATAAAGGAAATATATGTCCAGGCGGAAAACACCAGGCCAAATAGATGGAGAAAACGGAAAGTGTGGATTGAGCGTGTGGAATTCTTGTAATTCTACACATTCTTTTTTATTACGTTTGGATTTCCCGTTGTCGCCGACGTATAACACATACCAGCCGGTTGGTATTCATCGAGGTCTTTCAAGAACGGAAATGTTGGATCGCCCTCGGCAAGCAGTTTCTCGTAATGGTACACTGGCGACAACGTTGTTTCCGGCAGCTCGTCGGCATCGGTCATGACGATGAAAGCGCGTACGTTCGGGATCTCGTCCTTGATCGCTTCAATTGCCGGCAGCAAATCATCATCGATCAGCAGCACACGGTCATCGGCGTGGTTGATGATGTAAGAGATATGCTGCGGCGAGAGGCGGATGTTGATCGTATGGAGCACAGCCCCGATGCCGGGAATGGCAAAATACGCTTCCAAATGGCGGTGATGGTTCCAAGCGAACGTGCCAACGCGGTCGCCGACTTCCACCCCGAGCCGCTTCAACACGCTTGACAGCCTGCGCGTCCGCTCGCCGATCTCCTTGTATGTATGGCGGACGACGCCTTCTTTCATGCGCGAAACGACTTGCTTTTTTGGGAAAAACAACTCCGCCCGCTCAAGCATCATGGAAATGTTTAACGGTGTTTTCATCATCGGTCATTCCTCCCCCTTTACCAAATGCGCATGTTCATTGACTTTAGGCGGCTCCCCGCCGCCCCATTGGCCGTCCGGCCCATGTGCGGCCGTCCATGCGCCGCCCGGCTGCAGCCGAACGAGATGGCGGAGCCGGCTGTCAGCAAACAGCGCCTTCGCCTCACCCGTCTCCAGCACCGGGGCAAGGCAGACGTCGACCGCTTCGGCGAACGCGCTCCACTCATCCAATGTCTTTTCACGGAACAAGGCGGCGAGCTCGTCATATACGGCTTCCCCCGATCGCGCCGGCGCCCATTGCGCCTCCGTCCATTCCGGATGGCCGACCGCCTCGCAAAACCGCTGCCAAAAGTGCGGCTCGAGCGCCGCTAAACTCATATAACGGCCGTCTTTTGTCTCATACAGCTGGTAGCACACCACCTCCCCAGACAACTCGGAAAGACCGGTCTTCGGCCCACCGCCGTGTTCAATGGCAAAATGGCCAGCCATCATCGCTGCCAAGCCATCGACAAGCGAAACATCAAGATGGGCGCCTTTGCCGGTTCGCTCGCGTGCAAAGAGGGCAGCCAAAATGCGCTCGGCCGCCGCCATGCCGCCGATAAAATCGGCAAGCGTGATCTTCGGATGAACCGGGCGGCCGCGTTCATCGGCCAGCTGCGCAAGCAAGCCGGAGAGCGCCATATAGTTTAAATCATGGCTGCCAAGCAATGAGCGGCTGCTCTGTTGACCGAAGCCGCTGATCGAGCAATAGATGATTTGTTCGTTCATGCGGCACATATCGTCATAACCGAGCCCAAGCCGCGCCATCACCCCGGGGCGGAAGCTTTCGATCACTACATCGGCGCGGGCGGCGAGCCGCCGGGCTTGCTCGCGACCCGCGTCCGTTTTTAAATCCAACCCGATGCTTTTTTTGCCGGCGTTATAGGCGGCAAACAACCGGCCCTCGGCGAACGGGCGCAGCCGATCGCCGGATGGGGGCTCAATTTTGATGACTTCTGCTCCGAGCTGGGCGAGCCGCCAGCTGGCAAATGGGCCCGGCAAGTAATGGGAAAAATCAACGACTACAATGCCACGAAGCATATCTTTCCCTCTCTCTACAAATCTAGCTGCCGGGCGATGATTGTTTTCATCATCTCGTTCGTCCCAGCGTAAATGGCGCTTACGGGAATGTCGCGATAGCGCCGGGCGATCTCATATTCTTCCATATAACCATAACCGCCGTGCAGCTGCATCGCCTCGGCTGCGACACGTTTTGCCATCTCGGTAATCCACCATTTCGCCATCGACACTTCCGTGACGATCTGTTTTCCCGCCATATGCTCTTCAATGACGCGGTCGACAAACGTGCGGCCAAGGGCGATTTCCGTCGCCATCTCGGCAAGGCGGAACTGGACGGTCTGAAACTCGCTCACCCGTTTGCCGAACGCCGTGCGCTGTTTGACATATTGCTTCGTCAAGGAAAACATCACTTCCGCCGCCGTTTGTGCGGCAATGGCGACAACGAGCCGCTCCTGCTGGAGCTTTTCCATCAAATAGTAAAAACCTTTTCCTTCCTCGCCGAGCAAATTATATGCCGGCACTTTCGCATCTTGGAAAAACAGTTCGGCGGTATCTTGGGCGTGCAGCCCGACTTTCTCGAGCTTCCGACCGCGCGTAAACCCCGGCGTATCCCGCTCCACGACGAGCAGGCTGATGCCGCGGTGCGGCGGCTTTGCCTGCGGGTCGGTTTTGCAGGCGACGACGATCAAGTCGGCATGAATGCCGTTCGTGATAAACGTTTTTTGTCCGTTGACGATGTAGTAGTCACCGTCTTTTACTGCCGTTGTCGAAATGTTGGCCAAATCCGAACCCGCCCCCGGCTCGGTCATGGCGATCGCCGTGATGAGCTCGCCGGTGACGCATTTTGGCAGCCATTTTTGTTTTTGCTCCTCGGTTCCGTACGATGCGATATACGGCGTGACGATGTCGTTGTGCAGGCCGATGCCGACGAGGCTCGATCCGACTTTTTCCAGTTCTTCATTGATGACGACTGAGTAGGCAAAATCGGCGTTTAGACCCCCATACTTCTCATCGACCCACGGGCAAAGAAAGCCGTTCTCGCCCATCTTCGCCCAAAACGAACGCGGAATGATGCCGCGCTTCTCCCAATCGTTATAATGCGGGTACGCTTCTTTTTCCAAAAACTTGCGAAACGCCGCGCGGAACATATGGTGCTCCTCACGCAAATAGCGAGCCGTCACCCGTTCATCCCTCTCTTCTGTTCGGTCACTTTTTCTCTGTTCCGCCCGTCGCCTGTTTTTTCAGCTGTTCGCGCAGCAAAAACTTTTGGATTTTCCCGCTCGCGTTGCGCGGCAGGGCATCGATGAAATAGTAGGCGCGCGGACGTTTGTACGGAGCGAGGCGGTCGCTCGTTTTGCAAAACTGCTCGAGCTCATCGGCGGTCAGGAGGTCATCTTTTTTGACCACGAAGGCGACGACTTTTTCGCCCCACAACTCATCCGGCTCACCGAGCACAGCGACATCGAGCACTTTCGGATGCTCGTACAACACGTCCTCGACTTCGCGCGGATAGACGTTTTCCCCGCCGCTGATCACCATGTCATCGACCCGGTCGGCGACATACAAGTAGCCGTCTTCATCAAGGTAGCCGAGGTCGCCGGAATGATACCAACCTTTGTACAACGCTTTTTCCGTCGCTTCCTCGCGCTTGTAGTAGCCAGCCATCATGCACGGCCCGCGCATCACAATTTCACCGACTTCATATGGCGGCAGCACATCGTCTGGGTCGGACGGCCCGTCTTCACGCGCACGGACGACGCGGATCTCATGGTTCAGGCAGGCGCGTCCAGCGGAACCGGCTTTTTTCAGCTGCTCGTCTTCCAACAAAAACGTCACCGCCGGCCCCATTTCCGTCATGCCGTACGCTTGAATCAGCTCGATGCCGAGCTGCTCTTGGCATTGCCTGACAAGCGCTGGAGCCATCGGAGCGGCGCCGTATAGGCCGAGGCGAAGCGAAGATAAATCGTAACCGCTTACATTCTCCTGCAAGATCATGTTCCACATCGTCGGGGCTCCAAACATGATCGTAATCCGCTCCCGTTCGATCGTTTCAAGCACGAGCTTGGCGTCAAAATGGTGCAAAATGACGCTCGCCGCTCCGGCATGCACGCGCGGCAGCAAGCAGCAATGCAGCTCGGCGCAATGGAACAGCGGCGCTGCCGCCAGCCCGCGATCCGTCTCGCGGATGCGCATGACGCCATGGCAAATGACGCTTTGCTCGATCATGTCGCGGTGACGGTGCATCACTCCTTTTGGACGCCCAGTTGTGCCGCTTGTATACATAATGGCATAAAGATCGCTCTCATCCACATGAACACGCGGCGCTTCCCCTAGGGCCCGCGCGGCCTGCTCGTGAGCGTTTTTGGCAAACGGCGGCGGATCGCGGTCGATCGACCAAAATGACACGTGCGGGAAACGGCTGTGAATCGCGGCAAGTTCCGGTTCCACCGCCCGTTCAAACAGCACGATTTTCGGCTCGGCGTCCGTCAAAATATAGGCGATTTCTTCCGCCCTCAGCCGAAAGTTGATCGGATTGAACACCGCGCCGATTTTGGCGCAGGCAAACAAAGCGGTCGCGAGCTCAAGCGTATTGTACAGCACCGTCGAAACGCGATCTCCTTTGCGGACGCCCGCTTCCAAAAACGCGTTCGCCCACCGGTTCACTTCCCTCTCCCATTCGGCGTACGTATAGCGGCGTCCGGTCGCCGCGTCGACGACCGCCTCCCGGTTTGGAAACTTTCGCACTGTCTGGGAAAACATCTCCCCAATCGTCATGTACAAGCGCCTTTCCCCCTTTTCTCCGAATGGACGCAGGGCGTGCAGATCCACTAGACAGATAATTCAGATAAATAGGTGTATGATGCCCCCGCTGTTTATGTATTCGCTCTTTTTGATCGCATTCCTCTTTTTTGCGGCACAAAAAAGAAAGGAAGACCTCTTTCTTTCGACAAGAAAAAGAAAGAGGAGCCTCCTTTGCTTTTTTTCATCTCGCGCCGAGAAGACCCCCACTTCCACGCGTGAGCGTAGGTGGGAGAGCGTTCAAGCATGAATCACTAAATCGCGGTCACGGATCGTCATCAGCTCTTTTTTGTCGTAGCGCCCTTCATGAAGAAGGCGGACCGCCTGCTTGCGGATCGCTTTTTCGATTAAGTTGCGCACATAGCGGCCGTTGCTGAACTTGAGGCGGCCGGTCGCTTCCAGCGTCCCTTCGAGATGAATGTACAGTTTCCGCTCCGCTTCCGGCGTCATTTCATACTCGCGTTCGCGCAGCATTTGCTTGGCGATTTGCACAAGCTCCTCGACCGTGTAATCGGGAAACTCGATCGTGAGAGGAAAGCGCGACGGCAAGCCGGGATTTAGCGACAAAAAGTAGTCCATTTCTTTCGGATAGCCGGCCAAAATCACGACTAGGTCGTCGCAATAGTCTTCCATTCCTTTGACAAGCGTATCAATCGCTTCTTTGCCGAAATCTTTTTCCCCGCCGCGGGCGAGCGAATACGCTTCATCGATGAACAAAATTCCGCCGCGCGCTTTTTTGATCAAATCGCGCGTTTTGCTCGCCGTATGCCCGATGTACTCTCCGACCAAATCGGCCCGCTCCGCCTCGATGAAATGCCCTTTGGACAGCACGTTCATCTCAAAAAACAGCTTGCCGAGCAAGCGCGCCACCGTCGTTTTGCCGGTGCCGGGATTGCCTTTGAAAATCATATGGAGCGCCTGGCGGTTGGCCTTTAAGCCGTTCTCCTTGCGCAGCCGGTTGATGTACAGCCAGGCGTAAATTTCCTTGATGATTTTTTTGACATGATCAAGGCCGATCAGCTGATCAAGCTCCTTTTGAATATTGCGGAGCGCCTGATGCTCTTCGCCATCGAGCCAGTCGTTTCTCTCTTCTTTCACTAAATGGTTTACCGTTTTGGAGTTCAACACGATGTTGATTTGCCCTTTCGCCTTGTTCATCGTCAATTCTGACAAGGGGCGTCACCTCGCTTCCCGTTTTCTGCCATCCGCACCCGTTCCGACTTGGCTTTTGACGCCTTGCCTTTTCGTTACTAGTATACGTACGCCACCGCCGATCCGTGACAATCGCCCAAACGAACAGCGGGTCGGCTATAGCGGAAAAAGTTTGTATATGTTTATTCACAAAAGCGGCGGTTTACGCATCTGAATTCACCTCGTCCCTCACTTCCCTTCGGGTGACGCAGGAGCTTGTCGATCAAATAGCGGGCGCGGAAGGAAAACGGGAAATGGCAAAAGGCGCCCTCCGCGAAGGAAGGCGCCTTTTTTCGGCGGCGTATGTACCGTCGGTCTTACTGTTCGGTTTCAAAATGGATGTTCCGCTCCGGCGCAAACGTCGAAATGGCGTGCTTGTAAATGAGCTGTTGTTTTCCTTGCACTTCCAAAAGTACGGTGAAGTTGTCAAACCCTTTAATGTATCCGCGCAGTTGGAAGCCGTTCAATAAGAAGACGGTCACTTGAATGCCCTCTTTGCGCAGCTGGTTTAAAAACTGGTCTTGAATATTGATCGTATTTTTCATCAAACGTCCTCCTCTTTTCTCTCTAAGGATATAATTATATATTCGCTTCAAGTTGAAGCTTTCCTGCTACATAGCGAGAAATTTCCTCCACCTTGGCGGCGAACTGCCCAGCGTCGGTCATGTCAAACCATTTCACCGGCATTTGGTTGCGAAACCAAGTGAGCTGCCGTTTCGCATAGCGGCGCGAATTTTGTTTCAGCTGCTCGATCGCTTCATCAAGGGAAACGCGGCCGTCAAAATAGTCGTACAGCTCCTTGTAGCCGATGGCTTGCACCGCCTGGCAGTCGCGCAGGCCGCGGTCATAAAGCGCCCTCGCCTCTTCGATCAACCCTGCGGCGATCATCTCATCGACCCGCTCGTTGATGCGGCGGTAAAGCGCCTCCCGCTCCGCCGTCAAGCCAACGATGGCCGCCTCATACAAAAGCCGCTTTGACTGCCCTTGCTGCCACTCGCTGAACGGCTTTCCGGTGCAATGATACACTTCTAAGGCGCGGATGACGCGGCGGATGTTGTGCGGATGAATACGGGCCGCACTTATTGGATCAACCGCCTCAAGCCGCCGGTGAAGCGCTTCGGCTCCTTGCTCGGCCGCCAGCTGTTTGAGCGCCCGGCGGTACGCTTCGTCGGAAGGGGCGGCGGAAAATTGGTAATCGTAAAGGGCTGCCTGAATGTACAGCCCGGTGCCGCCGACGATGATCGGCAGCCGGCCGCGCGCCGAAATCTCGGTGATGAGCGCACGGCAAAGCCGCTGAAATTCGACGACGGAAAACGGTTCGCACGGCTCTTTGATGTCCAGCAAATGATGCGGGATTCCTTCCATCTCATCGGGCTTCACTTTCGCCGTGCCAATGTCCATCCCTTTATAAATTTGCATCGAATCGCCGCTGATGACCTCTCCGCCCAGCTTTTTCGCCAACGCGATGCCGAGCTTCGTTTTGCCGACCGCCGTCGGCCCGACGATGACGGCGACTTTTTCAGCCATAGCGCGTCACTGCTTTCTGTTGTGGGACTTGTGTCAACCATCATTATACATAAAAACAGCTGTGCATGGAACCATTTCTTTCATACGTTTTCGCCATCCACAAATCGTTTTATACATGGCAGCGCGAAAAATCGCCTTTCTTCCCTTTCGCCATAACCATATGGAAAAAAATGAACGCCATAAAAGGCGCTCATCATAATGAAAACTTGTTGACAATCGCCTGCAAATCGTCCGCCATTTTCGAGAGCGACGCGGCCGAAGCTGAAATTTCCTCCATCGAGGCCAGCTGTTCCTCGGTCGCCGCCGACACCTCCTGCGCACCGGCCGATGTCGACTCGGCCACGTCGGCGACAAGCCGGACGGAGCGCACCATTTGCTCCGAAGAAGAGACTATGTCGCTGACCGCGGTGGATACGTCGCGGATTTGCGCCGCAACTTCGTCCACGGCGGCGCGAATGCGGGCGAACATTTCTCCCGAGGCGCGAATGACGTTCGTTCCGGCCGTCACTTCGTTGACGACCGACTCCATTGATTGGACGGCATGGACCGTTTCTTCTTGAATGGCAGCGATCAATTCCGCGATTTGCTGGGCCGATTGGGCCGATTGCTCGGCGAGCTTCCGCACTTCGTCAGCAACGACGGCAAAGCCGCGCCCGTGCTCGCCTTAAACGCCGCCTCAATGGCGGCGTTTAAGGCGAGCAAGTTCGTCTGCGCCGCGATGCTGCGGATTGCTTCGATGATCGAGCCGATTTGCTCGGAACGGTGGCCAAGCCCTTTAATGAGGTCAGCCAGCCGCTCGACCGTATCGTTGACTTTGTTCATTTGCGCAACGCCCGCCTCGATCGTTTGCCCTCCCTCAGCCGCTTGTCTTGACGCCTCAGCAGCGATGGCGGACACGCTTTGCGCCCGTCCGGAAATTTGCTCGATTCTCTCAGACATCGAATCGACGGCGGCGGACGTTTCTTCCACGCTTTGCATTTGCTTGTCCATGCCGGAAGCAACGCCCTGAATCGTCATGGCGATTTGCTCGGTCGCCTTGCTCGTCTGTTCGGCGCTCGCTGCCAGCTCCTCCGACGAAGCGGCGACTTGCTCGGCGTTTTGCGCCACTTCTTGAAGCACTTCGCGCAAGTTTTTCGCCATTTGCTCAAACGAAGCGGCGAGTGCGCCAATTTCATCGCGGTTGCGAACCGAGAGCCGCCCGTCCGTCAAATCGCCGGCGGCGATCCGCTTCGCCGCTTCCGACAGCGCCAATAGCGGGCGGGAAAGCGAGCGGCTGATGTAATAGCTGACGGTCGCTCCAGCCGCCGCCGTCAACAAGCCGACGATGATGATCAGCCGCTGGACCGCAGCCGCCGATGCGCTCGCATCATCATTAGCTTCCTTCATTTCCCGCTGCTGGAGAGCGACCAATTGATTCACCTTTTCATCAAATTGGGTTGTTAAGTCGCGCCCTGTTGTGGTCACAAGGGCGATGTACTGCTCCGGTTTGTTTTGCGCTTTTAGGTCGAACGTTTTTTGCCCAAGTTCGTAAAACTGCTGTTCAAGCAAATCGAGCTCGGCAAGCAGCTGTTTCGTTTCTTCCCGCGTCAGCTCCGCCGCAAGCTTTTCGCTTATTTTCTTGTACTCCCCATGCGCTTTTTCAAAATTTTTCCTTGACGTCTCATCGCCGGTCAACAAATAGCCGCGCATGCTGCCGACCTCGCGGCGGATCAATACTTCAAGCTCTTTGGCATTGACAAGCTTCGTCACCCGTTTGTCGATCACATCGGTGTATGTACGGTCAAGAGTCGAAATTTCGTAATAAGAAAACCCGACTAGCAGCGCGATCAACACGTAGACGAGGCCGAAGCCAGCCAGCAGTTTTTTGCGCACGGTCATTTTCATGTTCATTGGCAAGTCCTCCGTCTGTGAATCAGTATGTTGTTCCATCTACATTATCGGATGATAACAGCCAATGTTTAGTATTTTTTTTGGCTCTTTCGCCATCTTTGATGAAAAGGCCTGCTTCATTGAGAAAATCAACTGGATTTTCTCAATGAGCCTCCTCTTTCACCGTAAACTCGCAAGGAGAGCAAACCGGCCGCCCCCATGCCGCTTCCCCGCCTTACGCCGTTCCTTCCGGCTGCCACGTGTTTCGGCCGGTTTCGGCTTCATCATGAATGAAAAGCGAGGTGACAAGCGCGGCGATGCTGCCAATGAGGCCGAATAAAAACAAATGATGGATGCCGGTCATAAACGTCGGCGCCTTCGTCAAAAACGCTCCCATGACGGTCACGCCGATCGCCGTGCCGATATTGCGGCAAAACATAAAAAAGGACGTCGCGATTCCTTTTTCATGGACGTCCGCAAGCTGCTGCGAGCCGATGACGCCGACGGTCGAGGTCAACCCAAACGACAGCCCTTGGACAAACATGACGAAAAACACATACCAAAACCCGTGACTTTCGTTCAGCAGCGCCAGAAGCAAGCCGGACGCAACCAGCAGCACATTGCCGATGATGAGAAGCGGACGGTAGCCATAGCGCAAAATCCATTTCCCGGCCGGCACGGCGGCGATCATCCAACCAACGGACGAGCCGAGCAAAGCGACGCCGCTGATAAATACCGATAAATGAGCAACATTTTGCAAAAAGAGCGGAATGTAGCTTGACGTGCCAAACAGCGCGACGCAGCTGACAAAGCCGTTAATGTTCATCCATTTGAGCGTGCGGTGATGAACAAGTGAAAGCGGCACGAGCGGAGACGGCTGCCGTTTTTCGAAAAAGTAAAACACCATGAGCAAGAGCGCACCGGCCGCCCCGTACCACCATTGTCCGCGCTTCGCAACAGTGACGAGCAAAAGCAGGCTGACTGCGGCGGCAAATAACACCGCCCCCATATAGTCAACCGCCGCCCGCTTCGGTTCATATACTTCTTTATATGGAAACAACGTCACAAGCGAGAGCAGGCAAATGGGAATGTTGACATAAAAAATCCAGCGCCATGTCGCGTATTCGACAAACAGCGAGCCTAAAAGCGGCGCCAAGACGGCGGAAATCCCCCACATGGCGGTAAAAAACGCCTGGATCTTTCCGCGCCTTTCCACCGGAAACAAATCGCCGGCGATAATGGCCGGAAACGGCATCATAAACCCGGCGCCGACCCCTTGTACGGCGCGGAACAGGACGAGTTGCACCATATTTTGCGACAAACCGCAAAGAAGCGAGCCAATCAAAAATAAAATGATGCCAAAGCTGAATACGTTTTTGCGGCCAAACAGGTCGGACAGACGGCCGGCAATCGGTGACAGGACGGTTGTCGTAATCATGTATGACGCAAACGCCCATGCATAAAGGGAGAATCCCCCAAGTTCTTTGGCGATGATCGGCATCGTCGTGTTCATGATCGTCGTATCCATCGAGGCGACGAGCATGGCCAGCACAATGCTCACCATCACGGACAGACGGCTGTTCATACCAATGCCCTCCTTTTTGATCATCTATGAATATCTTATTTTACATGATGAATCATCATGGCACCAAATGATACGCGCCAGAAAGCCGGACTATTTGTACTTGTTGCTGTTTTTTGTTGCCTTAAAAGCAGAAAGCCTCAAAACCGCTAACCCGTTTTTCCGCGGCATCATCCTGCATCTTTGTTGGATTCGGCTTTCACTCGCACGAACAACAAAAAAGCTGTTCACCGAAGCGCCTAAGGCTTCGCACGAACAGCTGCGTTAATCGTCTTTCATTTAGTTGATGACCCGAACCGCTTTTACATACCGCGTTTTCCAATAGGATGACGTCAGCGACGAATACGCAACACCCAACGAAACGGTCGCGTTGATCATTTGCCCGTTGCCAGCGTAAATGCCGACATGGTTGATCGTCCCATTTGAATCGGTGTCAAAAAAGACGAGATCGCCTTTTTGCAATTGGTTAAACGACACCGTTCTTCCGGCTTGCGCTTGAGCGGTGGATGTGCGCGGCAGCGAAATGCCGGCTTCGCTGAAGACGCGCATCGTAAACGATGAGCAGTCAAACACATCGGTGCGCGACGGGCTTGCTCCGTACAAATAACGCGCCCCTAAATATTTTTCCGCAATATCGATGATTCGGTCGGCAAGCGATGCGGACGACTCAGTGGCAGCCGAGTTGGCGGCCGATACTTGCTGCTTGGCCTCCCGGACATCAGTCGTTCCGCCCGCCACTTTAATGGCTTGGCCAATGCGGATGGTGTTCGGGTTTGTAATTTGCGGATTCAGTGCCAATAGACGGTCGACCGTCGTTTGAAACTTGTTCGCAATCTCAAGCAGCGTATCCCCCGCCTGCACGATATACCGGCCGCTTGTCGGCACGGCTGCCGGCTGCACATTGTATGTATTGGAACGTTCCTGTTCCCCTGCTACTTGCAGCTTCTGCCCGGCGCGAATGAAGTCTGGGTTCGTAATGCTTGGATTAAGCTTGAGCAACGCATCCACAGTCGTGCTAAACTTGCGGGCGATTCCGCTTAGCGTATCACCAGGCTCGACCGTATATGTATTCGAAGAAGTTTCGTTTGATTTATTTGGTTCATTGACGCGCAATACTTGTCCGGGAAAAATCAAATCCGAAGACAAACCGTTTTCTTGCTTTAACGCTGCGACCGTCGTGCCGGATTGCCGGGCAATCTTCCAAAGCGTATCGCCTTTTTGCACCGTATAGCTCGCCGCCGATGCCGCGTGGCCGGCCAACAGCGAGCCGATCAACGTGCTTGTCAATACAACCGTCTTTTTCATGCTGCATCCCCCTATGACGTCGATATGGATCTTTATCTATCCAGCCGCTTAGCCAAAATTCGCTATCACTCTACAAAATTCACCACGTATTCCTACACATGAGCCATTATAGTAAAATCAAAGCAATCCGTCTGTAACAGAAAGAATAAAAGTAGATTACAAAACGATTACAAAAAGCGCCCCCTTTGTCGCGCAAAGGGGGCGCAGGCTACATCACCCGTTTAAATAGTTTTTCAATTTCATATGTCGAAAAATGAACGATGATCGGCCGGCCGTGGGGACAAGTAAATGGGTCCGTTGTCTGCCGCAGCGCCTCAAGCAAAGCGAACAGTTCATCCTGGCGCAAATGTTGGTTTGCTTTAATGGCGCGCTTGCAGCTCATTAAGATCGCCGCTTGTTCGCGCAATTGCTTGATGTCGACCGTTTTGGCCGCCAACACTTGTTCGATCATTTCCTCGATGATTTCCCTTTCTCTCCCTTTCGGAAACCACGTCGGATGGGAGCGAACGAGAAACGCCCGCGGCCCAAACGGCTCAAGAAACACGCCGCAGCGCGCCAGCTCATCGCGGCAGGCGGCGATCCGCTCGTACTCGTCGGCTGGATATTCAAACATCAACGGAACGAGCAGCTCCTGCACTTCCTTCGTGGCTTCGCCGAGTTTTTCCCGGAAATATTCATAGTTGATCCGCTCTTGAGCCGCATGCTGATCGATCATATACAGCCCATGTTCGTTCTCCGCCAAAATGTACGTCCCATGCAATTGTCCAATCGGATAAAGCGGCGGCAGGCGATCGGCCGCCGCTTTATCCTCCGCTTGCCCATCTGTCGGCAAGCGGGGAGAGCACCGCTCTTCTCCCTCCTCTTCCTCCTGCTTTCGCTCGAAAGCGGGCCCATGTTCGTCCGGTATTCCACATTCATCCGTCTGCACAGCCGCGGATGGCCGCTCAGCCGGTGCGTCACCGGTTAGCGGCGCAAGAGGGGCGGTCGCATCTTCCCCGCCGCCGATGTCGCTCGATAAGACAGACGGCTCGCGGACGCGATGAGTGAACGTCCAAGCCGCCTGCTCCGCCTTTGGTTTTGCCATCTTGCTGTCGGCAGATACGGACGGAATGAGCGTCCGCTTGCGAAATGCCTGGCGGATGGCGTCTGTGACGAGCTCATTCAGCTCTGCTTCCTTGCTAAAGCGGACTTCGAGCTTTGCCGGATGGACGTTGACATCGACAAGCACCGGATCCATTTCAATGGATAAAAACACAATCGGATAGCGGCCGATCGGCAAGAGCGTATGGTAGCCGGCTTCAATCGCTTTCATGAGCGGCACGCTGCGCACATAGCGGCCGTTGACAACAAGCGAGATGTAGTTGCGCGAGGCGCGCGTCACGTCCGGCGGCGAAATGTAGCCGCGAACGGTAAAATCGAGCGATTCCGCTTCGATGGGGATCATTTGTCTCGCCGTCTCGGCGCCGTAAATAGCGGCGAGCACGTGCCGGACATCGCCGCTGCCATTGGTGGCAAGCAATGTTTTGCCCTGGTGGCGGAGGCGAAATGATACGTCCGGATGGGCGAGCGCTAGTCGGTTGACGACGTCGGCCGCATGGCCGAGCTCGGTGTGGATCGTTTTCATATATTTCAAGCGCGCTGGGGTGTTGAAAAACAAGTTCGATACGGTAATATCCGTTCCTTTGCGCCCCGCCGCCCGCTCGCGGGAGACGAGTGCGCCGCCTTGAAGCACAAGCTTCGTTCCCGGTCCGCTGCCCGTGCCGGTCGTCAGCTCCACTTCGGATACAGAAGCGATGCTCGGCAGCGCCTCACCGCGGAACCCGAGCGTGCGGATGCGGAACAAATCGTGCTCGTCATGAATTTTGCTTGTCGCATGGCGTTCAAAAGCGAGCAAGCAGTCGTCTTCCTCCATGCCGTCGCCGTTGTCGATGACGCGGATTTTCGCCATTCCCGCCTCTTCAAGCTCGATGTTGATGACCGTACTATGGGCATCAATGGCGTTTTCCACCAACTCCTTGACGACCGAAGCCGGCCGCTCGACGACCTCGCCGGCGGCGATTTTGTTTGCCAGCAGGTCATCGAGCTTGCGGATGCGTCCCATCGGGCCTCCCTCCTTTACTTGAGGAGCTTTTGCAGTTCATACAGTTTGTTGAGCGCCTCAAGCGGCGTCATCTCGAGCAAATTGATCTCTTTCAGCGCCGCGAGCGCCTTTTTCTCTTTGTTTGAAAGAGGCGGCTCCACAGGCGCCGGGGCAAGGTCAGGAAACATACTCAGCTGCTCAAACGCCGCTTCCGCCAAAACGCCCTCCCGCGCCGCGCCGGCTGACGGACGGGAGGCCTTCTCGCGCTCAACCTTGCTGCCGACGTCTAACGCTTCGTTCCCCTGAAAAGCCAAACCCGCTTCCGCCAAAGCGCCATCGTCCATCCTGCCTGCGGCGGCTTCCTGTTTTCCCGCCGCTTTCTCCAGTTCCGCTAAAATGGCCCGCGCGCGTTCAATGAGCGAAGCCGGCAGCCCGGCCAGCTCGGCGACGTGAATGCCGTAGCTCTTGTCGGCCGGCCCGTCGGCGATTTGATGCAAAAAGACGACTTTGCCGTTTTCCTCGATGGCGCGGGCATGGACGTTCGAAAGCCGCGGGAGCGAACGCTCCAAGGCGGTGAGTTCATGGTAGTGGGTGCTAAATAGTGTTTTCGCGCCGATATGGTCGTGAATGTACTCAATGATCGCCTGGGCGAGCGCCATGCCGTCGTACGTCGATGTGCCGCGCCCGATTTCATCAAACAAAATGAGGCTGTTTTGTGTCGCATGAGCGATGGCGTGGCGCGCCTCCAACATTTCGACCATAAACGTGCTTTGTCCTGCCGACAGGTCGTCAGCAGCGCCGATGCGGGTGAACACTTGGTCAAAAATGGGCAGCACCGCCCGCTCGGCGGGAACGAAACAGCCGATTTGCGCCATGACGGCGGTGAGCGCCACTTGCCGCATGTACGTGCTTTTTCCAGCCATGTTCGGTCCAGTGATGAGCAGCATTTCCCGCTCGCGGTTCATGTAGCAGTCATTCGGCACGTACATTTGCGCGCCGAGCACTTTTTCGACAACCGGGTGGCGGCCGCCTTGAATCACCAAGACGCGCTCCGTGGAAAACTGCGGACGCACGTAGCGATACTCGTCGCTGATCGTTGCGAATGATTGAAGCACATCAAGCTCGGCAATGGCTTTCGCCAACGTCTGCAGGCGCGGGATGTATTGCTTCACCTGCTCGCGAATGGCGACAAACAGTTCATATTCGAGTTCGATGCTTTTTTCTTCCGCCTCCAAAATGAGCGCCTCTTTTTCCTTCAACTCCGGGGTGATAAACCGCTCGGCGTTGGCGAGCGTCTGCTTCCGCTCGTAACGTCCTTCCGGAACAAGGGGGAGATTGGGCTTTGTCACTTCAATATAGTAGCCAAACACTCGGTTGTAGCCGACTTTGAGCGATTTGATGCCGGTCGCTTCCCGCTCCTTCGCCTCAAGTTCAGCGATCCACGCCTTGCCGTTGCGGCTCGCATCGCGGTAGCGGTCGAGCTGCTTGTCATATCCGTCTTTGATGAGGTTCCCTTCTTTGACGGAAAGCGGCGGCTGTTCTTGAATCGAGCGCTCGAGCAAATCGACGAGCTCTTCGCACGGGTCAAGGCGCTCGCACAGCTTGTCCGCTTCAGCGAGCGGCAGTGCGCCGACCGTCTGGCGGAGCGCCGGCACTTGAAGAAGCGACTTTTTCAGCTGCACGAGATCGCGGGCATTGGCGTTGCCGTAGGAGACACGGCCGACAAGGCGCTCAATGTCGTAAACGCCGCGCAGCCTGTCGCGCAGCTCCTGCCGTTCAAAATAGCTCGTTTTCAACGTTTCCACAAAATCGAGGCGCCGTTCGATTTCGCGCCGATCAATGAGCGGCCGGTCCAGCCATTGTTTTAAGAGCCGCCCGCCCATCGCTGTCACCGTTTCATCCAAAAGCCATAACAACGAGCCTTTCCTTCCTTTTGACCGCACCGTTTCGACCAATTCCAAATGCAGCTTGGAATGTCGGTCCATTTTCATATAGTGGTCAACTTGATACAACTCAGCCGGCTGCAAATGATCGAGCCGCCGCTTTTGCGTGCGGACGAGGTAATGAAGCAAGCGGGCTGCGGCCTGCCGCAGCTTTTCTTGCGCCACATGGCCGATGACGCCGTTCCATTCGTCGCATAGAGATGTGTCGTCCTCATAAGAGACCGCCGCCCCGTACCGCTCTTTCAGCTCGCGCACCCACTCTTCGCCGCTGTCTGTGGCAACGATGATCTCCCGCGCTCCAACGGCGTGCAATTCGTTTGCCGCTTCCTCCCACGAAGAAAGAAGCGTCAACCGGACCTCGCCGGTCGACAAATCGGCGTAAGCCAATCCGTATGTACCATCAGCAAACGGCGTGAGCGCCGCCAAGTAGTGGTTTTCCTTCTCGGTGAGCCCTTTGCCTTCCATGAGCGTCCCTGGGGTGATGAGCTGCACAACTTCGCGGCGAACGACGCCTTTGGCCGTTTTCGGGTCTTCGACTTGTTCGCAAATGGCGACTTTATATCCCTTTTCGATTAACTGCTCAATATATCCTTGCGCCGAATGGTACGGCACCCCGCACATCGGCACCCGTTCATCGCCGCCGTCGCGGCTTGTTAATGTAATTTCCAGCTCTTGCGCCGCCTTGATGGCGTCGTCAAAAAACAGTTCGTAAAAATCGCCAAGCCGGAAAAATAAAAACGCGTCCGGATATTGCGCTTTAATGTGCAAATATTGCTGGATCATCGGTGTGTACGATGGCATCGCTTCTCCCCAACCTTTTCGGCCCGAAGGCTCGTTGATTGCGCTACTATTATAACAAGCGGCAAAAGAAAAAACTAGGAAAGAAATTTCCTAGTTTTATTCTTCTTCGCCAAGCAGCAAATCTGGGCTTAAATCTTCTAATTCTTCATCAAGGTCATCCTCGTCGCAAAAATCGTCGTCCTTGCCGCATCCTTCCGGATTGATGGCAACGCACACCTTCGTTTCGCCGATCACTTCGGCGACAAACTCCCGCTCAACATCGACAACGATTTTATTGCCGTTTGGCGAAATCGTGCATTCGAGGCAGTTCGGCTGCTGGATGACGCGGACGATGACATCGGTGTCATCGCTGATTAAATTATCTTTGTCGCGATATTTTAATTTGACGACGTCCGTATACGACACCGTTTCGGTGACGACTTCGGTTTTTGTATTGTGGTTGTACGAATACCAGACGTTGATGTCATAATGGCCGTGAATTTCGACCGTTTTATCGCATTTTTTCGCTTCATAACGGTGGTTGATGATCCAGCAGCCAAGAATGCTTGACGGGCGGTTCGGCGCCGTCACCGTATGGGTCGATTGTGTAAACTTGCGGCCTTTGCCGACAACGGCTTTCGTAATAATTTCTCTGTATTCAGACATCGAACGGAACCCTCCTCAAATGAATCTTCATTTCATCCTATGCGCCATCTCCGCTAATGTGCACAGCAAATGAATCATTATTCCGTATAGTTCATTGTATGCGCCTGCTCCGTTCGATGTGCCTTCTTTTTTGCCGCCAGGCAGCCGCCCGCGGTTTGGGGGAAGGGAGAGCGCGCCCATAAGAAAAAAAGCGCCCCGAAGGACGCTTTTGAGCCGCATGCCATTAATGGCAGCCGCCGTGTTTGTTGTAGCGAAGCGCGGCGCCGGTTTCGCCGCGCAGCACGTCGCCGCCCGTCGAAGCGAGAATTTCATCGGTCACCGTATTCGAAATCGTCGAGGCGACGAGCTGAAGCAGGTCGTTCACATCGGATTGGGACTGCTGGAATTCGCTGACGATCGGAATTTGCGACAACTCTTCGTAAATGGCGTCAATTTTGGCCTCAACCTGTTTCAGCGCTTCATGTTTTCCGTAATGCTGAAGGTTGACCGCTTGCTTTTGCAACGATTTCAGCTCGTTGATCAACGTGCGCACTTTTTCGTTTTGGTGGATTTTTTCTTCCGCTCGTTTGAAAAAGTCGACTTCTTCCGTTTCGGCGATCATTTTCGCCAGCTGCTTCGCCTGGGCCAAGATATCATCCCGCGTATATTTTGCCATGTTCGTTCACCTCGATCGCTTCATTGACTAGCTCGCCCGTCAGCGTCCACGTCTTTGCCTGCGTAATGCGCACGTTGACCAATTGGCCAATGAGCGATTTGGGGCCGACGAAGTGGACGAGCTTGTTTTTGCGCGTATAACCCGCCAATACGTCCGGATTCGTTTTGCTTTCGCCTTCCACAAGCACTTCGACGACTTGCCCTTCGTATTGCTTCATTTTCTTGGCCGCGATTTCCTGAACAAGGTCGTTGAGACGCTTGAGCCGCTCTTTTTTCACTTCCATCGGCACGTTGTCCTTCATGTTCGCCGCCGGCGTGCCTTCGCGCGGTGAATAGATGAACGTGTAGGCCGAGTCAAATTCGACTTCACGGTAAAGCGACAGCGTTTCTTCAAACTGCTCGTCCGTCTCGTTCGGGAAGCCGACGATAATATCCGTCGTCAACGCGACATCCGGAATGGCGGCTTTGATTTTGCGAACGAGCTCCAAGTACTCCTCGCGCGTATATTTGCGGCCCATCATTTTTAAAATTTCCGTGCTGCCCGATTGCACCGGCAAATGGATATGCTCAACCAAGTTGCCGCGTTTGGCGAGCACTTCGATGAGCCGGTCGTCAAAGTCGCGCGGATGGCTCGTTGTGAAGCGGATGCGCGCAATGTCAATTTTGCGCAGCTCATCCATTAAATCGCCAAGGCCGTACTGGATGTCGGTGAAATCTTTTCCGTAAGCGTTGACGTTTTGCCCAAGGAGCGTAATTTCTTTATAGCCTTGGGCGGCGAGCTGGCGCACTTCTTGGATGATGTCTTCCGGACGGCGGCTTCGCTCTTTGCCGCGCGTGTACGGAACGATGCAGTACGTGCAAAACTTGTCACAGCCGTACATAATGTTGACCCATGCTTTAATCTTCCCTTTGCGCACTTTCGGCAAGTTTTCAACAACGTCGCCCTCTTTCGACCATACTTCGACGACCATTTCTTTCGACATGTACGCCTCATGCAAAATGTACGGCAGGCGATGGATGTTGTGCGTGCCGAAAATAAGGTCGACGTATTGGTATTGCTTTAAAATTTTCTTGACAACCGATTCTTCTTGCGACATACAGCCGCACACGCCGAGCAATAAGTCCGGGTTCGTCGTTTTGAGCGGCTTTAAGTAGCCGAGCTCGCCAAACACTTTGTTTTCCGCGTTTTCACGGATCGCGCACGTGTTGAGCAAAATGACGTTTGCCTCTTCCGGACGGTCGGTCGGCTCATAGCCGAGCGCCATGAAAATGCCGGCCATCACTTCCGTATCGTGCTCGTTCATTTGACAGCCATACGTGCGGATGTAAAACTTCCGTCCGCGCCCCATGCCGCGAAACTCTTCAGGAATCGAAAAGTCTTTGACGTACTTGACTTCCTCTTTGCCGCGTTTCTTCGCCTCTTTTAAATTCGGCGGGAGAAACACGCTCGTGAAATATTTCTCATAGTCTTTCGTCGTTTTTTCTTTCAGCCGGTCCAAGGCGGATTTTCTGTCCGCTGGATGGCTTTCGGTTTTGATTTGTCCCGTTTGCTCCAAACGTTGTTTTTCGTTCATAGCAATCTCCTTTCTTCACAAAATCATTCGATCATCCGAGACGAGCGGCCGCCGTTTCCTGTGCAGCCGGCCTCGCCTCGGCAAATTTCTTCCAACCACACACTACCATAGTATATCGCGAGCGGCAAGGAAACACAATGGGGTTTGTTCCGGAGGACCGGAACATGTCATGATAACAAAAAACACCCAATGAGGCAAGCCTCCATCGGGTGCAAATTGTTTCCATTTTTACATAAACTCTGCTACGAGTTCGGCGAACTTTTCTTTGCTCATTTTCAGCTCCGCCTCGGCAAGCGGCGCCTCGCTGTAGCCTGGCACAAGCTCTTGGTACGACTTTTGTTCTTTGTTTTGATAAATGATCCCGGTGACGAGCCCATCGTATTTCATGACCGTCTGCATCGCCATCTCCCGGTCGGACGGGTCGTATCCTTCGATGTCGCTCACCTTGATGAGCCGCTCTTTGAACCACTCGTACGTATTCACTTTGTTGTACGTCACGCACGGGCTGAAGACGTTGATGAGCGCAAAGCCTTTATGCTTGACGCCTTCCTCAATCAAGCTCGTCAATTCTTTTAAATCGCTTGAGAAACCTTGCGCGACAAACGTCGCTCCGGCGCTTAACGCGATCTCAAGCGGCGACAAAGCCGGCTCGATCGACCCGTGCGGCGTGCTTTTTGTTTGGAAGCCGGCAGCACTGCGCGGCGATGTTTGTCCTTTCGTCAACCCGTAAATTTGGTTGTCCATGACGATGTATGTGATGTCGATGTTGCGGCGAATGGCATGAACCGTGTGCCCCATGCCGATCGCGAATCCGTCGCCATCCCCGCCGGCGGCGATGACCGTCAAATCGCGGTTCGCCATTTTCACTCCTTGCGCCAGCGGCAAAACGCGGCCGTGCGTGCCGTGAAAGCCGTAAGAGTGAATGTAGCCGGAAATGCGGCCCGAGCAGCCGATCCCGGAAATGACCGCGAGTTCGTGCGGCTCCAACCCGAGATTGGCGGCCGCGCGCTGGATGGCGGCCTGCACGGAAAAGTCGCCGCACCCCGGACACCAGTTCGGTTTCACATCATTGCGGAAATCTTTAAAGGTGGCCATTGCGCTAACAACTCCTTGCATTTAGTATAGACGTCGCCCGGCAAGAACGGATTGCCGTCGAATTTTAAGACGCTGGCGATTTTATCAGCGTGCCCGACGTTCATTTTCAACAAGTTCGCCAGCTGCCCGGTGGCGTTTTGCTCGACGACGACGACTCGTTTCGCTTTCTCGACAAGCGGCCGCACGTCGTCAACCGGGAACGGATGAAGCAGACGGATGTGCGCATGGTTGACTTTGACGCCATCTTGCTCGAGCCGCTCCATCGCTTCTTCAATGGCTCCGCGCGTCGATAAAAAGCCAACAAGGAGCAAATCCGGTTCTTCGTGGCGGAGTTGTTTGTGCACCGGCGTCGGGAAGTGGATGTGCTCGAGTTTGCGCATCCGTTTTTCCATTTGCGCCCGGCGGTTTGCCGCCGTCTCTGACGGGCGGCCTGTTTCGGCGTGTTCGACCCCGGTGACATGGTGGATGCCGTATTTTGTTCCCGGCAGCACCCGCGGCGAAACACCGTCCGGCGTGATTTCATACCGTTTGAAGTTGTCTTTGTCCGGAAGCGGCGGCAGCTCACCATTCATCAGCTTGCCGCGGCGGATCTCGATCCGATCGTAATCAAGCGGCTCAACCGTCTGCTTGCCGAGCGACAGCTGCAAATCCGACAGGAAAATGACCGGGCATTGGTATTCCTCAGCTAAGTTGAACGCTTCCGCCATATCGTAAAACGCTTCTTCGACCGTGCTTGGCGCCATGACAATTTTGGGAATTTCCCCGTGCGTGCCATAGATCATCGCGAGCAAATCCGACTGCTCTTGCTTTGTCGGCAAGCCGGTGCTTGGACCGCCTCGTTGCGTGTCAACCACAACAAGCGGTGTTTCCGTCATCCCAGCTAGTCCGATCGCTTCGGCCATAAGCGACAACCCGGGTCCGGCGGAAGCGGTGAACGCCCGCACGCCCGCATAGTTGGCGCCGATCGCCATCGTACAGGCTGCGATTTCATCTTCTGTCTGGATGACCGCGCCCCCAAAATCCGGCAGCTTTTTAATCAAATACTCCATAATCTCCGAAGCTGGGGTGATCGGATAGGCGGCCATAAAGCGCGCCCCGCCGGCAATGGCGCCCAAGGCGATGGCGTCGTTGCCAATCATGAACATTCGCCGTTTGCCGTCGGCTTTGGCTAGTTTCATCGTTTTCGTCGAACCATCGAGCTGCTCTTTCATATATTGCGCTCCAGCGCGAATCGCTTCCATGTTTTTCTCAACGACTTGCGCCCCTTTGCGCCCAAATGTATCCACAACAACACTTTCGAACACGGCGGCGTCCAAATCGAGCACCGCACTTGTCGCGCCGATGGCAACCATGTTTTTCATCAGCGGATTGCCAAGCTGTGTAGCGATATCGGTGAACGGAACGGCGTAAAGCGCCACTCCTTTTCCTTCCGGAATCACTGGATTGAATTTGGCGTCCGCAATGACGATGCCGCCGTCACGCAGCTCGTGGAAGTTGAAGTCGATTGTCTCTTGGTCGAACGCCACCAAGATGTCCAAATCATCAGCGACCGCCCGCACCGGTTTCGTGCTGACGCGAATTTTGTTGTTCGTATGACCCCCTTTGATGCGTGAAGAAAAATGGCGGTATCCATATAAGTAATATCCGAGGCGGTTCAGCGCTGTGGAAAAAATTTCCCCTGTACTTTCAATTCCTTCCCCTTGCTGGCCGCCTACCTTCCATGACAGCTGTTCGATCATGAATTACACCCCTTTATATTCACTCCAGCCTTTCGCTACTATTGTACCACTTTTCTGACAAGGAAACTACCATTTTGAACGCCTTTTTCAGCCGGCGCCGCGGATGCCCTGTCTTCTATTCTAGGATACGCAGAGCCGATACTCAGTGATATTCGTCACTCCGGCAAATGGGCGTAGAAGTTGCCGAATAAAAAGCGGGATACTTGCTCGGTGGAGTAATGCTTGTACAACTCGTTGACAAGCCGCGCATATTCCCTTACCGTTCCAAGGCCGGCGACCGTCTCCGTGATGCCATCGAAGTCGGAGCCAAACCCGACGTTGTTTTCCCCCCCGAGCGCGCATATATGGTCGAGATGGCGAAGCACATCAGCGATCATCGCCTCGTTTTTCTTCGCCGTCAAAAAATACGGAACGAAATTAATGCCGATCATGCCGTCTTTTTCGATCAACGCTTTGATCTGCTCGTCGGTTAAGTTGCGTGGATGTGGGCATAGACGATGCACGTTGGAATGGGAAGCGATGGGGAACCGAGCCATCTCGATGACATCCCAAAACGCTTTCTCCGATAAGTGGGACACATCGACCCATCGTTTTGCTTCATTAAGAAGTGCAACGACTTGCCGGCCAAACGCCGTCAGCCCGGCGCCGCGCTTCTCCCACGCTCCGTCAGCGACAGCGTTCGGGAAGTTCCATGTCAACCCTACGGAAGCGACGCCGAGGCGGAGGAGCGTCTTTAGCTTGACAAGGTTGACGCCGATGGCGTCGCACCCTTCCAGCGTCAACATGGCGCCGACTTCCTCTTTTTTAAGGGCGGCGATATCCCGTCTCGTCCGCACGAACTTCACAGACGGAAACGCATCGATAATGCGGGCAAAGAAGATGTCCACCATCTCCAGCGCAACAGTGAACCGGGCTTCCTCCGGCACCGTTTCCGGTATGTAGATGGCAAAGCATTGCACTTTCACCCCTGCTTCCGCCATCCCGGAAAGAGTGACGTGAAGCGAAGCTCCGTCGTAAAACGACAGAGACCGATCTTGCCATAACTTCATCAACACATCGCAATGTGCATCGAAGATCATTCCGTTCCCCCCTTGAAAAAGCAAAAATAACCTGCCTGCCTTCGCAGCCGAAGGCGCCAACAGGTTATAGCCGCCATTGTCTGATCATCCAGTTAACGAGGTTCGACAATCAATTTGATCGCTGTCCGCTCTTCTCCGTCGATGATAATATCCGTAAACGCCGGAATGCAAATCAAGTCCATGCCGCTCGGTGCCACAAACCCTCGTGCGATCGCTACTGCTTTAACGGCTTGGTTCAATGCACCTGCGCCGATCGCTTGAATTTCCGCTGCGCCGCGCTCGCGCAACACCCCGGCAAGTGCACCAGCTACAGAGTTCGGATTCGATTTTGCTGAAACTTTTAATATTTCCATTCCTAGCTCCTCCCTCGTTTCCTTGGAAAATGATTTCGGTAAAAGGTCTTCATTGTAACTATATTCACTGTTTCGACAACTATTCCTGCATGGGAGGAGGACATTTTAAAAAATTTTTAAAAGATGGACTATTCAAAATAAGGGTGGTCATCGTTAATGATCAACCGTTCAATGCGAAACGCCCGTCCGCTTTTTTCGTCTACATCAACAAAGACGGCATTCAATTGGCTTCGTCCTTCCTTGACGTCGAAACGAACTGGCAGCCCGGTTAAAAATTTGCGCAGCACCGCCTCTCGATCGACGCCTAAAATGCCGTCGTATGGACCGGTCATGCCAACGTCGGTAATGTACGCCGTCCCTCTTGGCAAAATGCGGTTATCGGCCGTCTGGACGTGTGTATGCGTGCCGATGACCGCGGATACGCGGCCGTCTAAGTACCAGCCCATCGCCTGTTTTTCACTCGTCGCCTCGGCATGGAAATCGACGATGATGACCGGCGTGCGCGCGGAGGCGGCGGCGATCAGCTCGTCCGCCTTTTGAAATGGGCAGTCAATCGCCGGCAAAAACGCCCGCCCTTGCAAATTGATGACCGCCGCTTCGCCATGCTCGGTCGGCACAAAGACGATGCCTTTTCCCGGCGTGCCGGGCGGGTAATTCGCCGGGCGAATCAATGCCTTCGCCTGATCGATAAACTCAAAAATATCGCGTTTGTCCCATGCGTGATTGCCCAACGTGATCACATGAGCCCCCCAAGCGAGAAGCGCCCGGTAAATCGGTTCGGTGATTCCTTTCCCGCCGGCGGCGTTTTCGCCGTTGATCACAACAACGTCCGGCCGATGTTTTTCCTTCAGCCTTGGCAAATAGTGCTCCACCATTTTTTGCCCCGGCAAACCGACGACGTCGCCGATAAATAAAATTCTCATCCCTGATCCCTTTCTAAACGAAAAATATCGCCTTGCGCCCATCTCCGCATCGTTATACCCTCCTATTTTACGCACAAAAAAAGAAAGTGGCAATAGCCACTTTATTTCGCGTATTCGACCGCCCGCGTTTCGCGGATGACCGTCACTTTAATATGGCCCGGGTAATCGAGCTCTTCTTCGATTCGTTTGCGGATGTCACGCGCCAGCCGGTGCGCTTCCAAATCGTCGATCATATCTGGTTTGACCATAATGCGCACTTCACGCCCAGCTTGAATGGCGTACGATTTTTCAACGCCTTCGTACGATTCGGCGATTTCTTCAAGCTTCTCTAGACGACGGATATAGTTTTCCAGCGTTTCGCTGCGCGCTCCCGGCCGCGCCGCCGACAGCGCATCGGCCGCCGCGACGAGCACAGCGATGACCGACGTCGGTTCCGTATCGCCATGGTGGGAAGCGATGCTGTTGATGACGACCGGATGTTCTTTATACTTCGTCGCCAGCTCAACGCCGATTTCCACATGGCTTCCTTCGACTTCGTGGTCGATCGCTTTGCCAATGTCATGAAGCAAGCCGGCCCGGCGCGCCAGCATTTCGTCCTCCCCAAGCTCGGCCGCCATCAGTCCGGCTAAAAACGCCACTTCCACCGAGTGTTTTAAGACGTTTTGTCCGTAGCTCGTTCGGAACTTGAGCCGCCCTAAAATTTTGATCAAATCCGGATGCAAGCCGTGAACACCGACTTCAAACGTCGTCTGTTCGCCGACTTCGCGGATATGCTCATCCACTTCGCGGCGCGCCTTTTCGACCATTTCCTCAATGCGCGCTGGATGGATGCGGCCATCTTGCACAAGCTTATCGAGCGCGATGCGCGCCGTCTCGCGGCGAATCGGGTCAAATCCGGACAAAATGACCGCTTCCGGCGTATCGTCGATGATCAAATCGATGCCGGTCAACGTCTCGAGCGTGCGGATGTTCCGCCCTTCGCGCCCGATGATCCGCCCTTTCATTTCGTCGTTTGGCAAATTGACGACGGAAACAGTCGTTTCGGCGACATGGTCGGCGGCGCAACGTTGGATGGCAAGCGACAAAATCGCCTTTGCCCGTTTGTCTGCCTCCTCTTTCGCCCGCGTTTCCGCCTCTTTGATCATCATCGCAATCTCATGCGACAGCTCTTTCTCGACGCGCTCTAAAATGAGCTGGCGGGCATCGTCGCGCGTCAGGCCGGAAATGCGTTCAAGTTCGGCTTGTTGTTGTTTGACGAGCGCTTCCACTTTGCTTTCCATTTGTTCAATATGCTGTTGTCTTTCGTTCAACGCTTCTTCCTTTGCCTCAAGCAACGCCTCACGTTTGTTGAGCGCTTCATCTTTGCGGTCGAGATTTTCCTCCTTTTGCATCAGGCGGTTTTCTTGTTTTTGGAGCTCGCTTCTCCGGTCGCGGATATCACGCTCCGCCTCCGTACGCAGTTTATGAATCTCGTCTTTCGCTTCGAGAAGCGCCTCTTTTTTCAAGGCGTCCGCCTCGCGTTTCGCCTCCTCAATCAGCTGTTCGGCAGCGGCTTTCGCCCCGCCGATTTTCGCTTCGGCAATCGATTTGCGAACAAAAAAGCCAACAACGGCACCAATGACTAAGGCAAGCAAAGCGGAGATGATGATCGAACCCATCGTTTCACCTCCTCTTGCTGTTCGGTTTCCTTTCGCTCTCTCTTCTCACCGCCATGACCGGCGCAGATGGACATTCCCGTTTTCAATCCATTAGCTCAGTCGCTTGGCATCACAATCGACCCGCGCAGCCTTCCGCACGAAGGCGGTCCGCCGCAGCGGGCGGGCGTATGGCCCTGCCGCGCGTATGGACAAATATACATGTTCATTGTAAAGGCGGCAATAGGAATTGTCAAGATATTACACCGACGCGCCTAGAGGATGACAACGGAACAAGACCGTTCCGCACGCCGTCCTTTTTTAGGCTTATCGCTCTCCTTGGCAGGCCGAACGGATGGAAAAAGGCGCCCCGGCCACTTGCCAGGACGCCTTGTCCCGTTATTCTTCAAGCAATCCGAACCCGTCTTGCTGCGGTTCGCTCGTTCCCTCTTCAACGTCGATGCCGTAATGCTGGCGGATGGCGCGGGCGATCTCATCGGCGATGTGCGGGTTTTCCTTCAAAAATTGCTTCGCGTTTTCCCGCCCTTGGCCAAGCCGCTCGTCTTTGTACGAATACCACGAACCGCTTTTTTGCACGATGTCCAATTCGGACGCCATGTCGAGAATTTCCCCTTCGCGGGAAATGCCTTCGCCGTACATAATGTCGACGTCAGCCGTTTTAAATGGCGGCGCAACTTTGTTTTTGACGACTTTAATTTTCGTCTTGTTGCCGACCATATCATTGCCTTGCTTAATTTGCTCGGCGCGGCGCACCTCTAGGCGGACGGAAGCGTAAAACTTGAGCGCCCGCCCGCCCGGCGTCGTTTCCGGATTGCCAAACATGACGCCGACTTTTTCGCGAATTTGGTTGATGAAGATGGCGATCGTTTTCGATTTGTTAATGGCGCCAGACAGCTTGCGAAGCGCCTGGGACATAAGCCGCGCTTGCAAGCCGACATGGGCGTCGCCCATCTCCCCTTCAATTTCCGCTTTCGGCACAAGCGCCGCCACCGAGTCGATGACGATAATATCGACCGCGCCGCTTCGCACGAGCGCTTCCGCGATTTCGAGCGCCTGCTCGCCCGTGTCAGGCTGGGAAAGCAGCAATTCATCGATATTGACCCCTAATTTTTGTGCATAGATGGGGTCGAGCGATAGCGATAGGTAATAGTCACCCTCGGCATTACCCGGAGGGGCTATTTTCCCCCGCTTCACACCGTGCGTGCGAGTTTCCCCGCACACGGCGTTCCATCGAGTACCCCGGTTACTAATCCGCTCTAGACTTTACTAGTGTACGCACTTTCTGTATTCCTCGAGTTTCCTTATTGCGTTTGTTTTTAAGCGACTGAGGTTGACATCACTTAGATCCTTTAAATGGATCAATGTATGACATTTGTCGCAGACCGTTACGAGATTGCTTACCTTATTAATTTCGTTCAGCGGAAGTTTCGTATTGATATGGTGGGTTCTAGTGTTAAATGGCTGCAGAATGTCACCACATATTTTACATTTTCCTTTATCTCTGTTAAACGCATAACACCGATTCATGAAGAATTCGAAGTTGTAAATTTTACTAGACTTAACTCCTTGAATTAGGTTTAGGTAACCACTGTCTAATAACCATTGTGCTCTTACGGTCAGCGGCTTCTTACCCGTGTTTTGAAGCCTAATTCTTCTTCCTTCCGCTGTGTATGGTGTTTCCTTCTGATTTTTCTGGTTTGTTTTAATCCAAGTTGCGAACCCAATACTCATTATACCAAGCCATCTTCCATTTATTTTGATTGCAGGCACTTGTTCTGTTCTATCTGGGTACAGGGGTGCTAAGTTGTAGCATTGATTAGCAGGTATCCATTTCGCTCCATATCTCTTTAGTGCTTTGTAGGACGCATATTTAAGTTTTTCCTTAAATGGCCTTACATCTCTGTTGACGCTAGGAGCACTTGAGTAATAATTAATGATACCTCTAATTTTACTGTTAATTCGGTTGATGTCCGTTATAAGCCATTCTTGATTCGTGGCGAATTTTAGTTTACGCAGATCTTTCCTGATCTGTTCAACTTTCCCTTTAATTTTTTCCGTGTCTGCACTCGCGTATCCGATGTATTTTCCACCTTTACCGTGTGGTATCATTTTAATTTTGAAACCTAGGAATTTCATTGGTTTCTTCTTAATGTTGGTTATGAGTGTTTTGTCATCGGATAGTTCAAGTTTAAGGTTTTCTTTTAGATATTTCTTGATTCGATATTTCCATTTTTCGGCATTCCCCCTGCTATTGGTGAACAGTACCCAGTCGTCTGCGTATCTTACGTAGAACTCTGGTTTGGTTATTGTTGAGTGATCTCGGAGGGACTTGTATTTTGCCGTGCGAATGGTTGTACCATTTCGCATTTTCTTCTCTTCCCATTCTCTTGTTATCCATTGGTCGAGTTTATGAAGATACACATTGGCTAATAGTGGGGAGATAATTCCACCTTGTGGCGTGCCCATTTCATTTATCTTGGTTTCTTTTATAACTCCTGCTTTCAGCATGGCTTTGATAATCATGAGCATTCGTCTATCACGTATACCCATGTGCCAAAGCTGCTTGATCAGGATAGTGTGGTTCACGTTATCGAAGAAACCTTTTATATCTCCCTCTATCACCCAATTGTACCCTATTCGGTTACATATAAATACACATCTTTCGATGGCTTGTTTTGCGTCTCGGTAGGGTCTGAACCCATATGAGTGTTGAAAAAATTGTGCTTCAAGAATTGGTTCAATGACCATCCTCACACATTCTTGGATTATTCGGTCTGCGATCGTCAGAATGCCTAAAGGTCTCTTTTCCTTTTTCCCGGGTTTTGGGATATGGACCCTTCTGATCGGGTTAGGTGTATATTTCTTAAAGCATCTTTTAACGAAGTTTATCGCTTCGTCATAGTTCAGCGTTAGTATGTCGCTGATGGTTTTCCCATCTGTACCCGCTGTACTATTTCCTTGGTTTGATTTGATTTTGTGAATGGCGGATACGATCACGACATCGCTGCTTGCTATTTCGACCAATCCCTTAAATCTTGGAACATCACCTTTTTCCAGACATTCCTTTGTAATGGCGTACATCTTGTCTTGTAGGTCGCGGAATTCCTGCTCCGACCTAGGAATGATTAGTTCTTGAAACGTTTGGTTGATAGTATCAAATCCTTTCTAGCGGATTTGTACCATACACGTTTTTAGTCAGTTTTGCTCACCGAAACCCTTACGGATTTCCTCACGGCTTCCTAATCATTGTCTGGGTTAGTAACCTAGGGTACTCGACTATGCCCCTTCGCTCCGCAGGAGTTACCCTGCTTCATCACTACTACGGGCTGCTGCCCCACCCCTTCAGCAGTCATTTCCTCCTGCTTAGCGGCATCGGGATGCGCATCCCTTGGCATCCGCTGGGGTGGTTCACCTGTACCGCATCACCTATCCTTGCATGCTCCCTTAGGCTCCACCTCTGACCCGTCAGCCGCCTTTCTGCCCATGGTTGGAGGGCTCAAGGCAAAGATCCTCTACGGGATCAATCCAGACTCGGCAAACACGAATACCTCATCCAGGGCTGAACCTCACTTAGGAGGTGAGCGCCTTCTTTTTTCGGCGCCCCACGCCTTACGAGCCGTACTTCCGGTGGTTCGTTCCAACGCTATGCGTTCTCTAGCCATAGGAGCTTTATGGACCCCCGGCTACTTCGCTAACCGCTTCTCAGGTCTGCTTTTCGCCGTCCTCTCCGAGCTTCGTACAGCCATGTTGCGCACCATGACCGCACGTCGGGGTATTAGGGCGGGAATGCCAACCTTCATTCCCGTCTCGGATTTTCACCGAGCTCTCGGTGATGCAGTTAGGACCTACTCATGCTCAGTCCCGCTGACTTTTCGCACGGCGTTTCCGCCATACTTCAGTCAGCAACAGGTCGCACCGTGCTCTGCGTCGATGAAAGCTGCTTGCCCGCCCCGCTTTTGCACTTCCGCGATCGCGTGAAGGGCAACGGTCGTTTTCCCGGACGATTCCGGGCCGTAAATTTCCACAATCCGCCCGCGCGGATAGCCGCCGACTCCTAACGCGATGTCGAGCGCCAGCGAACCGCTCGGCACGACCGACACTTTGCGGTCGACTTGCTCGCCGAGCTTCATGATGGCCCCCTTGCCAAACTGTCGTTCAATTTGTTTTAATGCCTGCTCCAATGCAGCTTGACGATCTTGGTTCACTAACCTACTCCTCCTTATTCTAGGACTACTTATACTATACCGCGTTTTGCGGCCATTGCCAAGCAAAAAAACGAACGTCCATTCGTTTTTTCGGTGGAGAAACTAGCAACAATCGCCATACTCATGCGGTGGAAAAAACGATGTGCGGTGGAGAATGTTCAAGGAAGGGGGCGGCCGATCAGCAGTCGGCCGCGAGCATCTCAAGCAGAAAAAAACAGCCGTATTTGGCGGTGCGGATGCGAATGGCATCACGCGTGCCGGACAGCATCAGACGGTGGACAGTCGCATCGCGCCCGCGGACGGCGATGCCGATATACACGGTGCCGGGCGGGTGGCCCTCAAGCGGATCGGGTCCGGCGACGCCGGTGAAGCTGATGCCGATATCCGCATCGCACATCGCGCGGACGTTTTCAGCAAGCAAACGGGCGCACGGCTCGCTCACCGCCCCTTCTGCCTCAAGCAGCGGGCGCGGTATGCCAAGCACCTGTTCTTTGACGCCGTTTGTGTAGCAGACGACACCGCCCTGCACGACTTGCGACGCGCCGGGGAGGGCGGTGAGCTGTTCGAGGAAAAGGCCGCCGGTCAAACTTTCGGCCGACGCGATCGTCCATCCTCTTTCTTTTAACCGCTCGAGCGTCTTTGTAAACAACGTTTCATCGTTATATCCGTAGCAGTGGCGGCCGACACGCGCCAAAATGGCCGATTCCACTTCGTCAAGAAGCCGCTTCGCCTCCGCCTCATCCTGATGCTTCGCTGTCAGACGAAGCGTCACTTCACCGTCGCCGGCCAGCGGCGCGATCGTCGGATTCGACTGGGCGTCGATCAAATCCGCAATCGCCGTCTCGAGCGCTGATTCACCGATGCCAAAAAAGCGGAGCACGCGCGACTCGATGCGCTCGGAAAGCGAAAACGTACGGCGCAAAAAGGCGTTTCCGTATTTTTTGAACATCGGCCGCATTTCTTTCGGCGGCCCGGGCAGCAGCATGTACGTAATGCCGTCTGCCACAAGCGCCATCCCTGGCGCCATGCCGTGCTCGTTTTTCAGCACCGTCGATCCTTCCAAGACGAGCGCCTGCTTTTTATTGTTTTCTGTCATCGGCCGGTTTGTGCGGGCAAAATACACCTCAATCGCTCGGAGCGCTTCCTCGTCGATCACGAGCCGGCGGCCAAGCAAACGGGCGATCGTCTCCTTCGTCAAATCGTCTTTCGTCGGGCCGAGGCCGCCGGTGAAAATGATGAGGTTCGCTCTCGTTTGCGCCGTTTTCACCGCCTGCTCAAGGCGGCCGGCGTTGTCGCCGACGACGGTATGGAAATAGACGTTAATGCCAAGCATCGCCAGCTGCTGCGACAAAAACTGGGCGTTCGTATTGGCGATTTGCCCAAGCAACAGCTCAGAGCCAACGGCAATGATCTCCGCGTTCAACAGACTTTTCTCCCCCTTTGTGGCCGGCTATTTCGAATGGGAAAACGCATGTCTGTTTTTCGCAAAATAATCCCAGCCAGACCAAATCGTGAAAATGACCGCCACCCACAGCGCCAATTCAGCGAACGGAAACGAAATGAGCGAGAATGGGAAGTTATGTAACAATAAAGCGGAAATGGCGACAATTTGCGTCCATGTCTTGATTTTGCCAAGCATGTTGGCAGCGACGACTTCCCCCTCGCCGGCAAGCACGAGCCGCAAGCCGGTGACGGCAAACTCGCGGCTGATGATGACAATCACCATCCACGCCGGAACGGCCCCGAGCTCGACAAGCACGATAAGCGCCGCCGACACAAGCAATTTATCGGCAAGCGGATCTAAAAATTTTCCTAAATTCGTCACCAACCCGTATTTGCGGGCATAGTAGCCATCGATCCAGTCCGTCGCTGAGGCGATGATGAAAATGAGCGCGCCGGCAAGATGGGCAACCGGAAGCTCTGTCCCGCCGATTTGGATGCTTCCCCACCCGAACGGAACGAGCATCACGATCAAGAAAAACGGGATGAGCATAATGCGCGCTACCGTAATTTTATTCGGCAAGTTCACCACAAATACCTCCGCTCATTCAACATAGTTCAGTCCGTGCGAAAAGCAGGCGCCTTCCTGCGGAAAAGCGCCCTGTTCCATCATTTCTTCAACACGAAATGCAGCTTTTGGTATACTTCCTCTTTCGGGGCAAACGGATAGGCAAACGGCTGGCCGTTTACCTTCATGTCGACGTCCAGCGTACGCCCGATTTTCACCCATACTTCGCTTTCGGCCGACAGATCGAACGTTTTCGTCTGCCCGCTTGTCAAGTTGCCGCGGTAAAACGTATGGCCTTTCGTATTGTATACTTCGACCCATGACGTTCCTTTGGATGAAAGCTCGATGGAAAACGCGCCGGAGCTGGCGACTTCAATCGTCGCCGTGTTGCCGCGCTTTTCCGTCACATTCATCGCCGCAGCCGGCTGTTCTTCTTCGCCAGTCGGCGCTGGCTGTTCATTTTGCTGTCCGTTTTCATTCGTTGCCTTCTCGTCCGTTTCCTTCGCCGACTGCTTTTGTTTCGCCTGCTCAAGCGGCGAATGTTTCGGCTTTTCGACCTCCGCTGTTTTTGGGCTTGTCTTTGTCGGCGGCTCATTTGCGGCGCCGTGCTGGAGCAGCACCCAAACGAGGACAGCCGCCCCGATGACGACCGCCGCGACAATCACTTTCGGCAGCCAATCGAGCCATTTCGCCCCCTCGGCAGACAGTTGCTGGCGCGTCTTCACGCGCGACAGCGTCTGCGGAATGTCATCTTGATAAGACTGGGGAATGTCCTGTTTATACTGTTCAAACAGCTCATCCGGATCAAGTCCGACCGCTTCAGCATATTGCCGGATGAAGGCACGCACATAAAAATTTCCAGGCATGATGGCATAGTTGCCTTCTTCGATGCCGATCAAATACCGCTTTTGAATTTTCGTCATCTCCTGCAACTCGTCCAAACTCATATTTTTTTCTTCCCGTGCTTCCCGCAAACGTTTTCCTAGTTCCGTCAACGGCCAACACCTTCCACTTTTTTAAATTAAAACCCAAATTCGGAAAATCCGTCATCGCCCAACAATGACGGGCGGTCAATCGCTTCGTAGGAAATATCTTCGTCCGGTTCATGGCGCAGCTCAATAATATAATCAAAATCATCGAGCGTGTATTCCGTATGGCGAACAAACATGTCCGGATGCTCGACGACTTTCGTCGCCTCAAGGCGCATGAGCTCACGGATGAGCTGCCAGTGCTGCTCGTTCCCGCGGCGCGTTGAGACGATGCCGTCGATAATGAAAATGTTGTCCTCGCTATACTCATCTTCCATCAACTGCGTGCGAACCGTCTGTTTAATCAGCGTCGATGAAACAAACAGCCATCGTTTGTTGGCGCACACGCTGGCGGCGACGATCGACTCTGTCTTGCCGACGCGCGGCATCCCGCGGATGCCGATGAGCTTATGCCCTTTTTCTTTAAAAAGTTCCGCCATAAAATCGACAAGCAGTCCAAGTTCATCACGGACGAAGCGGAACGTTTTTTTGTCATCGGCATCGCGCTGGATATAACGGCCGTGGCGGACGGCGAGGCGGTCGAGCAGCTTCGGCTGGCGCAGCTTCGTCACCGTAATGTTGTCCATCGTCCGCAAGATCGTCGCCAACCGTTCAATTTGCTCGTTATTGTCGCACAAAAGCAACATGCCGCGGCGCGAATCCCGGACACCGTTGATCGTCACGATGTTAATGGACAACATACCGAGCAGCGAAGCAACGTCGCCGAGCAACCCCGGGCGGTTGACATGAATTTCATATTCCAAATACCATTCCTGCTTGCCCATCCCGTCTCCTCCCTTGCCGGTGTCCGCACGAACGCCTTATGCTAAGTTCATACTACTATAATTATAAATGGAAAAGCAACCGAAAAGGAGGAAGAAAAAAGAGAGGGAGGCCCCTCTCTTTTACCGGGTGATTATTTTTGTTGGACCAGCTTGACCATCATGTTGGCAAGGGCGTGCTGCTCTTTTTCATCCGCAACGCTCCAAAGATCAGCGAGCACCCGTTCTTCTGGGTTTTTCGGGTCGACGTGTTTCGCCAAATAATCCCCGATTTGGTAAGCGACATCTGTGATCACTTGCTGAGTCAATCCTTGCTGTTGCGCTTGTTCTAAACGTTCCGCCAAAAAGTCTTTCCATTGTTCAAAGTTATCCAGTACCGACATGTCAATCCCTCCTTGTTGAATGTTTCAAGGATAGTTTGCCTGCCGAACCGGAAAATATACGTTCAACAATACCAGCCGCCGTTGACGGAAATGACTTGGCCGGTGATATACGAAGCGGCATCAGACAGCAAAAACGCCACCGTTTCCGCCACCTCATCCGGGGTGCCGAGCCGGCCGGCTGGAATTTCGTCAGTGAGCGCTTCCAGCTCCTCAGGACGAAACACCCGCAGCATATCGGTATCAATCGCCCCCGGTGCAACAGCGTTGACGCGAATGCCGCTTGGGGCAAGCTCCTTGGCCAGCGCCTTGGCAAACGCGTTCTGCCCTCCCTTTGTCATCGAGTACACCGCCTCGCATGAAGCGCCGCACAATCCCCAAATCGAGGAAATGAACACAATATGACCGCGCTTTCTCGCCACCATTGATGGGGTCAGCCTTTTGATGAGCAACGCCGGGCTTGTCATGTGAAGCCGCACCATCCGCTCGATTAATTCATCGTTCATGTCGGTCAACAACCCGTAATAGCTTGCACCGCTGTTGTAAACGATGGCATCAACCGGGCGATCGATTTGCGAAACGAGCTTTTCCACCCCATCCAGTGCCGACAAATCGGCCTCAATCGGCACAATATGCACATCGTTAAGCTCTTCTTTCAGCGCTTCAACAGGCGCCCGTCGCCGATAGTAATGAAGAAAAAGTCCGTATCCCTCCCGAGCGAGCACACGGGCGATGCTTTGTCCGATGCCTCCAGAGGCTCCCGTGATCAAGGCGTAGCGCATGAAACCATCCTCTCCTTTTTGCCGCAAAAAAGCATCCTTCTCAGGAAGGATGCCTTATTGCCCTTTTGGAACGACTTCGCAAACCGCGATTTGCGAATCGCGGAAGCAAGAAGAGGCAACCGCCGCGATATCGTCCATGGCAAGGGATGAAAGCGCCGGCAAAATGTCAAACAAGTTGGATCCGTAAAACGCGTAGCGCGTAAACTGGTTGGCGATGTATTCCGGCGAGTTGAGCGCGCGCAAAAAGGCGCCGATTTTTTTCTTTTTCACCCGTTCAAATTCTTCCTTTTTTATAGTCTCCGCGGCAAACGACAGCAGCACCGTTTGAATTTCCGAAGCGAGCCGTTCAGCGTCCCTTGTATCGCCGCCGATCAACGCGAAGCCGAACCCGCGCTCTTCTGTATAATCGTACATAAATGTATCATCGATCAATCCTTCGCGGTACAGCCGTTCATAATGCGGCGAGCTTTTTCCAAACAAATAGTCCAATGCGACGTGGAAGGCAAGCTCATGCCGAAGTTTTTGTTCGCCGGCTTCAGGAACGGACGGCGCTTTGATGCCGACAAAGCATTTGTTCGTCTGCACATGCATCGGAATCACTTTTTTCTTTTCCGCTACTGCGCTCGGTTCTTCATACGCAAACCGCTTCACTTCCGGGGCTTGCGGGAACGACTTTTTCGCCTGGTTGTCGCGGATTTGCTGCATGATTTTTTGTTCATCGACCGGGCCGACGACAAACAAAAGCATGTTGCTCGGGTGGTAAAACGTTTCGTAGCACTCATACAGCAACTCTTTCGTAATTTGGGCGATCGATTCAACTGTGCCGGCGATGTCGATTTTGACCGGATGGTTGTGATACATGCTTTCGATGGCGCCGAAATAGACGCGCCAGTCTGGGTTGTCGTCGTACATCCGGATTTCCTGGCCGATGATCCCTTTTTCTTTTTCCACTGTCTTGTCGGAAAAGTACGGGCTTTGCACAAAATCGATCAACGTTTCCAAGTTTTTCTCGACGTTGTCGGTGCTTGAGAACAAATAGGCGGTGCGGGTGAACGTCGTAAAGGCGTTCGCCGAGGCGCCTTGTTTGCTGAACTGCTGAAACACGTCGCCGTCTTCTTTTTCAAACAGCTTATGCTCCAAAAAATGGGCGATGCCGTCCGGAACGCGCTTCATCTCCGTTTTACCGAGCGGGACGAACTGGTTGTCGACCGAACCGTAGTTCGTGGTGAATGTCGCATACGTTTTGTTGAATCCTTTTTTCGGCAAAATGTATACGTCAAGGCCGTTGTCCATTTTTTCATAAAACAGCTCTTCGTGCAACGTCTCATACACCCGTTTTTCCATCTTCCGTCGCCTCCATTCCGGTCAAAAAGTACACCGTATCAAGCTCCACCTTGTCAGCGGCGCGCACCACATCCTCGCGCGTCACTTGATCGGTGCCGGCAATCCATTCATCGATCGGGCGCTTTCGCGTTGAGACGACGTTATGGTACAACACCTCCACAAGCCCGCGCGGCGTATCGAGCGTCTCAAGCAGCTGGTTGCGGATGACCGCTTTCGTCTGCGCCATTTCTTCATCTGTGAAATCGCCGTTTTTCATCGCCTGCATTTGCTCATCGATGATGCGGCGCGCCTTCTCATAGTTGGCCGGTTCAATGCCGGACATGACCATAAGCAGCCCTTTATGGCTCTCAAGCCTTGAGGCGGCATAATAGGCAAGGCTTGCCTTCTCGCGGACGTTGATGAACAGCTTCGAATGGGAAAAACCGCCAAAAATGCCGTTAAACAGCTGCAAGGCGTAATAATCGTCATCCTCATACGTCACATTTGTCCGATAGCCGATGTTGAGCTTTCCTTGCTTCACGTCTTGCCGCTCGATGACTTCGCGAACTTCCCCTTGCGGCTTGACAGAAACCGACGATGCGCGCTCCCGCTTTGGACGATCCGGCAAAGAGAAGCGCTGCTTCACCGCTGTGAGCACCGCCTCTTCAGCCACGTCGCCAATGACATATAGATCCAGCTCATCCTCGGCCAGCGCTCGTTCATAATAGCGATACAGCCCTTCCGCCGTGATGCCGTCCACGTCTTCAAGCTCGCCGTTTGGCGAGAGGGCGTACGGTTCGCCTTTGCACATTTCTTCTACAAGGCGCATGTTCGCATAGCGCATTTTGTCATCATACACCGCCTGAATGCGTTGACGGAGCGCCCGCTTTTCCTGCTCGACAATGTCGGTGACAAACCGCCCGCCATCAAGAGCCGGGCGGAACAGAAGATCGGCCAAGAGCTGAAGCGCTTTCGAAAGCAACGGCGTTTGCTCCGGCAAAAATCGTTCATTGGCGACATCGATGCGAATCGTCATGATATGATGTTCGCCTTTTTTCGTTAAATCGACGTTCAGCGTCGCCCCATACAGTTCATCCAAATAGGTGCGCAGCGCCTTAACGCTCGGATAGTCGGCCGTGCCGCTTTGCAAGACGTATGGCAAAAGCGCGCGCAGCGTGACCGTTTCTTTAGCAAGAGGGGCCTTCATTTTCCAAACGATCGTGTTCGTTTTGTACTTATCGGTCGAAATCGTATGGACGCGAACCGGTCCGACCGCTGTGACTTTTTCGTCGACCAATCCAACTCCTCCTTACTTTTTCTCTTTGCAGATATGCACTATCTTTAATTTATTGTAAAGCGTCTTATCAACAATATACCTTTTGCCAATAGAAAAATGCAAATCATTCCATTCAGCAAAAAACGGCCGTCCGTTTTTCGGACAGCCGCTTTCATTACCGTTTTCCTTTGATGTATGGCGTGCCAGCCGCTTTCGGCGCCTCAGCGCGGCCGATGAAGCCCGCCAGCGCCAAAATCGTGAGTGCATACGGGGCGATGAGCAAGTAAACGGTCGGGACGTTTTTCAAGAACGGAATCGTTTGCCCGACGATGCTTAAGCTTTGCGCCAACCCGAAAAAGAGCGCCGCCCCCATCGCGCCGATCGGATGCCACTTGCCGAAAATCATCGCCGCAAGCGCCATAAATCCGTGCCCGGAAATCGTCGCATGGCTGAAATCGCGGGAAATGATCGTCGCGTATACCGCACCGCCCAAGCCGCCGAGCGCGCCGCTGATCATGACAGCGATGTAGCGCATTTTGGCGACATGAATCCCCATCGTATCCGCCGCCATCGGATGTTCGCCGACCGCACGCAGCCGCAGGCCAAACGGCGTTTTGTAAATGACATACCATGATACAAACGCCAGCGCAATGGCGATATATGACGGCGCGTACGCGTTAGAAAACAACAGCGGCCCGATGACGGGAATGTCGCTTAACACTGGCACGTCAATTTTGTCAAACCCAACTTGAATTTGGTCCGTCTGCCCCTTGCCGTACATTTTCTTCACTAAAAACAGCGACAGACCAAGCGCCAAAAAGTTGATCGCCACCCCGCTTACGACTTGGTCGGCGCGAAATGTGACCGACGCGACAGCGTGCAGCAGGGAAAATACAGCGCCGACCACCATGGCAGCCAATAAGGCAAGCCACGGCGTCCATTCGCCAAACCGATCGGCAAACGTCAAATTAAAGACGATGCCGACAAACGCGCCGATGGTCATCAATCCTTCAAGCCCGATGTTGACGACGCCGGACCGTTCGCTAAACACGCCGCCAAGGGCGGTGAAAATGAGAGGAGCCGCAAAGAAAATCGTCGTCGGGACAATCGTTTGCAAGACGTCATACACGCTCACTTACTCCGCCCCCTTTTGCCAACGAGATAACAGCCAGCGGATCATGTAGCTGGATGCAACAAAGAAAATGATGAGCGCGATAATAATATCGACGAGTTCGGTCGGCACGCCGGCGCTTGACGGCATTTCCAACGCCCCGACTTTTAAGGCGCCAAACAACAAGGCGGAGAGCAAAATGCCAAACGCGTTGTTTCCTCCGATCAAGGCAACCGCGATGCCATCAAATCCAAGGCCGGTAAAGCCGGCTTTCGTCGAGATGTTTCCAAATGTGCCAAGCCCCTCCATCGCCCCGGCGACGCCGGCAAAAGCGCCGGAGATGACCATCGCTAAAATGATGTTGGCGCGCACATTCATGCCCGCGTACTGTGACGCATGCTGATTGAAACCGACCGCCCGCAGCTCAAACCCTTTCGTCGTCCGCTCAAGCAAAAACCACATGACAAATGCGGCGGCGACAGCGATGAAAATGCCGTAATGCATGGTGGAATGATGCGTAATGGCATCAAAAAAGTCGGAGTGAAGCGATGCGCTTTCTTTCACCGGCTTTGATTTAAATCCCTCATCAGACAAAACGGAACGGATGATGGCGTTCGTTACATGCAAAGCAATATAGTTCATCATGATCGTAATAATGACTTCGTGCACTTTTAAATACGCCTTCAGCACACCCGGAATCAAGCCCCATAGCGCCCCGGCCAACGCGGCGGCCAACAAGGCAAGCGGCAAATGGATGATTTTGGGCAAATCAAAGGACACCCCGACCCAGACGGCAGCGAGCCAGCCGACGATCAGCTGCCCTTCAACCCCGATGTTAAACAAGCCGGTGCGAAAGGCAAACGCCACCGCCAAGCCCGTTAAAATGTATGGCGTCGTCTGGCGGATCGTTTCGCCGATATAGTACGTATCGCCAAACGCCCCGTACACGAGAGCGCCAAAGCCGGCGATCGGGTTGTAGCCGCTTGCAAGCATCACGATCGAACCGGCGATCATGCCAAGAAGAACGGCCAACAATGGTATCAAAAATTGCTGGAGACGATTCGACTTCATCACGACACACCTGCTTCCTTCCGTTTGCTTCCAGCCATCAACAGCCCGAGCTCCTGTTCGGTTGTTTCTTTCGGATCAACGATGGCGACGATGTTTCCTTCATAAATGACAGCGATCCGGTCGCTGACGTTCATCACTTCGTCAAGCTCAAACGAGACGAGCAGCACCGCTTTCCCGCGGTCTCGCTGTTCAATGAGCCGCTTATGAATAAATTCGATCGCTCCAACATCAAGCCCCCTCGTCGGCTGGGCGGCGATCAACAAGTCCGGGTCGCGGTCGACTTCACGGCCGATGATCGCTTTTTGCTGGTTTCCGCCCGATAGCGCCCGCGCCTTCGTATATTCATCCGGCGTGCGCACGTCAAATTCGCGGATGAGCTGGCGCGCTTTTTCGTAAATGGCTTGAAAATTCAACAGACCCCGTTTCGAGTACGGCGGCTGATAGTACGTTTGCAGCACCATGTTTTCGCCGATCGGAAAGTCAAGGACAAGCCCGTGCTTATGCCGATCTTGCGGAATATGGCCGACGCCGGCTTCGATGATTTTACGCGGCGGCAAATTCGTAATGTCTCGGCCGTTGAGGCGGATTGTCCCTGATTCAGCTTTGATCAAGCCGGTTATGGCTTCAATGAGCTCGGTCTGGCCGTTGCCGTCGACTCCAGCAATGCCGACGATCTCGCCGGCGTGCACCGTCAAGTTCAAACCGTTGACCGCTTTGATCCCGCGCGCGTCCTTGACGACTAAGTCTTTAATTTCCAACACCGGTTTTCCCGGCTCAGCCGGTTTCTTAGCGGTCGTAAACTGCACCTCGCGGCCGACCATGAGCGCCGCCAGTTCGTTCGGATTCGTCTCCGCCACATTGAGCGTCGCAATTCCTTTGCCGCGGCGGATGACGGTGACGCGGTCGCACACTTCCATAATTTCTTTGAGTTTGTGCGTAATTAAAATGATGGATTTTCCTTCGCGGACGAGCGTGCGCATAATTTGCATGAGCTCGCGAATTTCCTGCGGCGTCAACACCGCTGTCGGTTCGTCAAAAATCAAAATATCGGCGCCGCGGTAAAGCGTCTTTAAAATTTCCACGCGCTGCTGCATGCCGACGGAAATGTCGGCGATCTTCGCTGTCGGATCGACCGCGAGTCCATATCGTTCCGACAATTCGCGCACTTCCCGCTCCGCCCGCTTCATATCGATCGTTCCGGCCCGCGTCGGCTCGCTGCCTAAGATGATGTTTTCCGTCACGGTGAACGTATCGACGAGCATAAAGTGCTGATGCACCATGCCGATGCCAAGATCATTGGCGACGTTTGGGTCGGTGATGCGCACCGGCTTTCCTTTCACGCGGATTTCGCCGCCGTCCGGCTGGTATAAACCGAACAGCACGTTCATGAGCGTCGATTTGCCGGCCCCGTTTTCGCCAAGCAGAGCGTGTATCTCCCCCTTTTTCACTTGCAGCGTAATGTTGTCATTGGCGACAAACGTGCCAAACACCTTGCGGATATTGAGCATTTCAATCACGTATTCCAAGCGATTCACTCCTTACTCAAGCAAGGTCAAAATCACAAAATGAAAGGCGACAGCGAAACAGCCGCCCTTCATTTCATGATTTTGAAGAAGGCTAGCGGCGCGCACTAGCCTTCTTGGCCTTTGTTCGTCACTTGATCGTCGCAGCGAATTGCTCGTACTCTTTCCGGTTTGTCGGAACTTTCACTTCGCCTTTGATGATTTTTTGCTTCCATTCGTCAACTGTTTTTAACACGTTCTCCGGAATGTTGTCTTGCGTCGGGGCAATGCCAACCCCATTTTCCGGCAACCCGTACTCAATCGTTTTGCCGCCCGGGAAGTCGCCCTCTTTCGCCCGTTTCGCCGTGTCATAGACAGCGACATCGACGCGTTTCACCATCGAAGTGAGCGTTACGTTGTACGTTTTGCCGCCGACTTTCACTTCTCCCTCCGGCGCTTGGTCTTTGTCAACACCGATGACCCAAATTTCGCGGTTCGGATCTTTCTTCTTCAAATCTTTCGCTTCCGAGAAGACGCCGTTCCCAGTCGCGCCCGCTGCATGGTAGATGATGTCGATGCCAGATGCGTACATGCTCGAGGCGATCGCTTTCCCTTTATCCGCTTGGTCGAACGCCCCGGCGTATTGCACTTCCACAGTCGCCTTCGGATTGACCGCTTTCACGCCGGCGCGGAATCCGCTTTCGAATTTTTCGATCAACGGAATCTCCATCCCACCGACAAAGCCGATTTTATTCGTTTTCGTCATTAGCCCGGCGACAACACCGACAAGGAACGAGCCTTCATGCTCCTTGAACGTGATGCTGGCGACATTTGGCTCGTCAACAACAGTGTCGACGATGGCGAAATGTTTTTTCGGGTTTTGCTTAGCGACTTCTTTCACCGCGTCGCCCATCAAATACCCGATGCCGAAAATCAAGTCAAAGTCGCTGCGCACAAGCTTGTTTAAGTTCGTGGCATAGTCAGCGTCGCTCGATGACTGCAAGTAGTCGTAACCGCCGCGGCCTTTTTCAAGCCCGTTGTCTTTGCCGAACTTTTGCAGCCCTTCCCAAGCCGACTGGTTGAACGATTTGTCGTCAATGCCGCCGACATCGGTGACCATGGCGACACTGAACGTATCTTTCTGATTGCCGCCTCCCGCATTGTTGCCGGCTTGTCCGCAGGCGCTAAGCAGCGTGCCGGCGGCAAACAGGACGGACAACACCAATCCGATTCGCTTTTTCACATTCACTACCCCCTGGCTTGAAAATTTGTTCTTTAATTAGTTAGTATAAAGCTTCCGCTCTCTTTCTATGTACCCATTTTCACCCCCCTTAAAAGCTGAACCGCTTCCGCATGACATGGAAGCTGAACTTGTCGGAGCGGAAGTAGTTGACGGAATAAAAAATCGGCTCATCGTTTTTATCGAAATGCATTTGCTTGAGCACAAGCAGCGCCGTTTCCGGGTCGCATTGCAAAATCGGCGACACTTTTTCATGATAGCCGAGCGGCACGATGCGCGCGACCGCATAGGCGATATCACGATGCGTTTGGTTGTGCAAGTTTTCAAACAGCGACTCCTGTTCATAGGAGATGCCCTTTGGCAAATATTTGCATAAAATTTTATCCAAGCAATAAACGACCGGCTCCCCATCGGCGGTGCGCACCCGCTCGATGAGCAACAAATTCTCGTCCGGCCGGCATTGGAAGCGGCGCATATCGTCTTCCGTCGGCTGTTGGATGGAGGAAGACAAAAAAATCGTTCCTGGCTTGCGCCCCGCTTGACGAATCATATCCGTGACGCTTGAGAGCTGCTCGATGCCGGACGTAAACAGCGGACGGGCGTTGACAAACGTTCCGACGCCGTGGCGGCGGATGATAATGTTTTCTTCTTCCAGCACCCGCAGCGCTTCCCTCAATGTCGCCCGGCTGACGCCAAGCTGTTTGGCGAGTTCAAACTCGGACGGCAGTTTTTGCTTTTCTTTGTACACTCCCGTTTCAATATCGCGCTTGATGCGATCAATCACTTGCAAGTAAAGGTGGCGGCTGTCTGATTTGATTGACATGACAACGTCCTCCGTGTTACGCATTTCCGTTGAGATCAGACCTCTGACATTAGACATATAACCTTTTTGAGATTACTATATCATTTTTTACTGGGCAAATAAATAGGTGATATCAAATTTTGTCGAAGAAAAAGAAATAGGATTGGCAACGCTTCCAATAAGATGTATGATTGAGCGGGCAGGCTTTTTTCGCCCGCCCTTTTTCCCATTTATGATGTCTTTTTTAAATCTTCCTTCGACCAAAGAACGGCGCGCGGCTTGCTTCCTTCATACGGGCCGACGACGCCGCGTTCCTCCATGGCATCAATGAGCCGAGCGGCGCGATTGTAACCGATGCGGAAGCGGCGTTGCAGCATCGAGACGGAGGCGCTTTGCATTTCAACGACAAGACGGACCGCCTCATCGTACAACTCGTCTTCAAGGGCTGAGGAAGAGGGTTCGCTGTCTTCGACGAACATCTCCTCATAATATTGCGCCTGCTGCTGTCCGATGACAAACCGAACGACTTCTTCCACCTCTTGGTCGGAGACAAACGCCCCTTGGACGCGCACTGGTTTTGAGGCCCCCATCGGCAAAAACAGCATATCGCCGCGGCCGAGCAGTTTTTCCGCCCCGCCCATATCCAAAATGGTGCGCGAGTCGATTTGCGATGATACACTGAAGGCGATGCGCGACGGAATGTTCGCTTTGATGACGCCGGTGATGACGTCCACCGACGGGCGCTGGGTGGCGATGATCAAATGGATGCCAGCGGCGCGCGCCATTTGCGCCAAACGGGTGATCGCCTCTTCCACATCCGAGGAAGCCACCATCATCAAGTCGGCCAATTCGTCGATGATCACGACGATGTATGGCAAAAGCGGCTGCTGTTCCGACGCCGTTTCGTTATGGTGGCGGATATGCTCGTTATATCCTTCAATGTTGCGCGTGCCGGTATGCGAGAACAGCTCGTAGCGCCGCTCCATTTCTTGGACGACTTTTTTCAGCGCCTGGGCCGCTTTTTTCGCGTCGGTGACGACCGGTGTCAACAAATGAGGAACACCGTTGTACACACTTAACTCCACCATTTTCGGATCGATCATCATCAGCTTCACCTCATGCGGCTTCGTGCGCATGAGCAGGCTGACGATAATGCCGTTGATGCAGACGCTTTTGCCGCTGCCGGTCGCGCCGGCGATCAACAAATGCGGCATTTTGTTTAGTTCCGCAGCGACGACTTCACCGGAGATGTCGCGCCCAAGCGGAATCAAAAGCTTCGCCTTGTCCCGTGTATGCTCAATGGCTTCCAGCACTTCGCGCAGCGAAACAGTGGCGATCTCTTCATTTGGCACTTCGATGCCGATCGCGGACTTGCCGGGGATCGGTGCTTCAATGCGGATGTCTTTCGCCGCCAAAGCGAGCGCCAAATCGTCGCTTAAACTGACAATTTTGCTCACTTTCACCCCGACGTCCGGATACACTTCATATTTCGTCACCGCCGGACCGAGGTGCACTTGCGTCACTTTCGCCTTGACGCCGAAGCTTTGGAACGTTTTCTCCAGTTTTCGCGCGTTGGCGTAAATGTTCGCATGATCGGCCGATTGCCCGGCCGGCTTCGGCAGGCGAAGCAAATCAAGCGGCGGCAGGTCGTAATTGGTGTTTTCATGCTCGGAAAACGCAAGCGGCGGCGCCGGTTTGTCCTCCTCCCCCCCACTGTCGCCTTCCACCAGTGGATTCTTCTCTTCTTCCGGCTCAGCGGCCGACCGGACCGCGGCAAAATCGGAAATGATCGGCGGCGGGGAAAGCAGTTCCTCATCCGGCTCGACGCTGCTTGCTTCAGCCGGCTCGTCTTCCCGCTTTGCGGCCGCCCGCCGCGAGCGTCGGCTTCGGCCGCCGCTTTCCTTGCGCTTCCTCCCCGCCCGCCATTGCTTTATATCTTCGACAAACGCCAACCATTCTTTTCGCACAAACGCTGCGGCAAAAGCAACCCATTTGCCGGCCGTCTCGCGCAGCGATTTCCCGGTCAGCACGACAAAGCCGACGATGAACAGAAGGAAACAAATCCATTTCGTCCCGGGCGAATCGAACAGCTGGTAGCTGGCGGCAAATAACAGGGCGCCGACCATTCCGCCCCCTAAATCCACATCGGCCGCCTTGCCGCTTGCTTCGTTCCAAAACAGCCCCCACGTCGTCCGAATGATGCTCGGATCAAGCTCGCCGCGCCGCGACATGAGTTCAAACAGCTTGTCATGGCTCAAAAGCAGAAGCGCCGCGGCGATGGACGAAGCGCCGACAAACGGGCGGCCCGTCCATGACGGCCACTCCCGCCGCCACATGACGATGAGCGATAATAGGAAAAGTCCGCCTACTAATAGCATGTACCATTCGCCGAAAAAAAAGCGACCCACAAGCACGAGCGTCTCCCCGACAAGCCCGAGGCGGGCCATCGCAACGACAGCGACCGCGAGCAAGCCAAGTCCGATCAATTCAAAGCGGATTGTTTCCGTCCATGGCTGTGTTTTTGACGGCTTCCCTTTTCTTCTTCGCTTTCGTTTCGCCATGATCGTTCACTCCAGCATGAATGAATTGGCAAGCCGGAAAAAAGCAGCCAACAATGGCTGCTTTTTTCCGTTTGTTTACTATTATATCATGAACGGCTGAACAATTCATTACGATGTTGCCGCAGAAGCCGGAAATCTCGCCCCAGGCGCATATTTGGCGTTTAAAAAATGGAACGGATTCGTGCTTAAGTTTTGCACGATTTCATATTCTCCCGTTTCTACAGATTGGACGAGAAACGGAATGCCATCGTAATACACCATTTTCCGCTTCTCATAAACAGCGGCATCGACCGGAAAAATCAAATGTTCGGGCATGATCGTATACAAAATCATTGGACCATCTTCCCTTCCCCGTTTTTCCTCATCGCGATCAGCTCGCGCAGCTTCGCCATCGCTTGGGACACGCCCCCGACTTCATCGATGAGCCCGTACCGGACGGCGTCAGGCCCAACGACGTTCGTGCCGATGTCGCGCGTCAAATTGCCTTTGGAAAACATGAGCTCTTTAAACTTTTCCTCGCTGATCTTCGAATGTTTCGTCACGAAGCGGACGACGCGCTCCTGCATTTTATCCAAGTACTCAAACGTCTGCGGCACGCCGATGACAAGCCCCGTCAAACGGATCGGATGAATCGTCATCGTCGCCGTCTCGGTGATGAACGAATAGTTGCACGACACAGCGATCGGCACGCCGATCGAATGGCCGCCGCCAAGCACAACGGAAACAGTCGGTTTCGAGAGCGAGGCGAGCATTTCGGCAATGGCGAGCCCTGCTTCCACATCGCCGCCGACCGTATTTAAAATGACGAGCAGCCCCTCAATTTTCGGGTTTTGCTCGATGGCCACAATCTGTGGAATGACGTGCTCGTATTTCGTCGCCTTATTTTGCGGAGGCAGCTGAATATGCCCTTCAATCTGTCCGACAATCGTCAAACAATGAATGTTCGTATCGGGATCCATTTGCGGGACGTTCGTCTGCCCAAGCTGGGTGATGGCCGCAGTCGCTTCCTCGGCCTTTGTTTCCGGCTGTTCGCCCTCGGTTTCCGCTTGAAAATAACGTTCCTTCTCCATCCATTTCTCGTCTCCTTTCTTGTCGATCATACGCTTAGTATGGCCGAAAGAAAAAAGAAAAATGCCGGCAACGGCTGACCGTTCCCGGCATTTTCCAGTTGACTTTGAGCATGATTGCATTATACTTCCATAATAATAGGCAAAATCATTGGTCTGCGCTTCGTTTTTTCAAATAAAAACTGACTTAACGCTTCACGGATGTTCGCTTTCAACGACGACCATTCAAGCATGTACGATTCAAGGCAGCGCTCGATGATTGCCGCCACCATTTTCTCTGCTTCCTCAAGCAGTGTCTCAGACTCGCGCATGTAGACGAACCCCCGCGAAATGATTTCCGGGCCGGCGGCGATCGTTTTCGCTTCTTTATTCAGCGTGACGACGGCGATCAAAATGCCGTCCTGGGACAATAAGCGGCGGTCACGCAACACAATGTTGCCGACATCGCCAATGCCGAGGCCATCAATTAAAATATTGCCGTACGGCACTTTGCCGCCGGGGCGGGCGGCACCGCCGCGGAACTCGATCACTTCACCTTTGTCGATTAAAAACGTCCGCTCCTCCGAGATGCCGACCGCCTTCGCCAACCGGGCGTGCGCTTTTTGCATCCGATATTCCCCATGCACCGGAATAAAGTATTTTGGCTTCATTAAATTGAGCATCAACTTTAATTCTTCTTGGCAACCGTGCCCAGATACGTGCACTTGCCGGTCGCGGTAAATCACGTTGGCGCCGGCCCGATACAAGGCGTCAATCGTTTTCGCGAACCCAAGCTCATAGCCCGGCATGACGGATGCGGCGACGATGACGGTATCCCCTTCTTTGATGTTCACTTGTTTGTTCGCTTGACGCGCCATGCGCCAAAGCGCGCTCATCGGCTCGCCATGCCCGCCGGTTGTCAAAATGACGAGCTCGCGGTCATTGTAGCGATCGATATCGTGCGCAGAAATCGTCACCTTGTCTGGAACATGCAAATAGCCAAGGCGCACGGCGATGTCCATTACTTTATGCAGCGTTTTGCCGATGACTGCCACTTTACGCCCGGATTGGTGGGCGGCGTACAGCACTTGCTGGATGCGGGTGATGTTGGAAGCGTAGCAGGCAACAAACACGCGTCCTTTCGCATGGCCGATCACGTCAGCGATCTCATAGGCGACTACCGTATCGGAGCCGCTGTAGCCGGGGCGTTCGGCGTTTGTGCTGTCCGACAAAAGACACAGCACCCCTTCTTCGCCGATTTGCGCCATTTTCCCTAAGTCGGTGCGGTTGTTGCCGTACGGGGTTTGGTCAAATTTAAAATCGCTCGTGTACACGATCGCACCTTGCGATGTATGCAGACTGATGCCGATCGAATCGGGGATGCTGTGGATCGTGCGGAAAAACGTCACTTTCGCCTTGTCAAACACGAGCTCCGCATCCGGATGAACTTCATTGAGCTTCGCGCCCGACACCCCTTGTTCTTTTAACAGCGCCTCCGCCAACCCGAGCGTCAGCTTCGTTCCGTATACCGGCACAGACAGCTGCTTGAGCACGTAGGCGATCGCCCCCATATGCTCCTCGTGCCCGTGGGTGAGAAAAATTGCCTGAATGCGATGCTGCCGTTCAATCAAATATGTGATGTCCGGGATCACTTTGTCGATGCCGAGCATTTCGTCTTCCGGAAACATCACCCCGGCGTCGATGACAAAAATGTCCTCGTCCAATTCGACAACATACATGTTTTTGCCGATTTCTCCGACTCCCCCAAGGGCAAAAATGCGTATTTTCTCTACCGGCTTTATTTTCGATTTCAAGGCTGCGTCCTCCCAATTGTGATGCTAACCCGCTCAAAGTCACTTGCTTTTATTATAACGAATCGATGCTGAAAAACACAAGATGGTTCATTCACCAGCCAATGGATTTCACAGCCAAGGCAAAAAAAGGCCCCAACGCGCAAGCAAAGCGTTGGGGAATCGTTTCGTTACGACAGCGCATCGAGCAGGCGGCTTAGCTCCTTCCGCTCTTGTTCGGTGAGCGGCACAAGCGGAAGGCGCACCGAACCAACGTCCAGCCCGCGCAGCTGCAGCGCCGTTTTCACCGGCACCGGGCTTGGGGCGGCAAACAAGCCTTTCATGAGCGGCAGCCATTTTCGATGCAGCGCCGCCGCCTTCTGATGATCGCCCGCTAAAAAGGAACGAATCATTTCCTGCATTTCATTGCCAATGATGTGCGAAGCGACCGAGACGACGCCATTGCCGCCGATCGCTAGCACTGGAAGCGTCAAGCTGTCGTCGCCGCTGTAGAGCAAAAAGTCGTCCGGCGTACGCTCAATGATTTCCGCCATGGCGTCCAAATTGCCGCCCGCTTCCTTGACAGCGACAATGTTCGGAACTTCGGACAGCCGGATGACCGTCTCCGGAGCAAGACTCACCGACGTGCGCCCTGGAACGTTATACAGCATCACCGGCAGCGATGTGCTTTCGGCAATCGCTTTGAAATGTTGATACAGCCCTTCTTGGTTCGGCTTGTTGTAATACGGCGCCACAAGCATGACAGCATCGACGCCCGCCTCTTCCGCCTTTTTCGTCAGCTCGATCGACGCGCGCGTATCGTTCGTGCCCGTTCCAGCAATGACCGGCGCCCGGCCGTTGACGACGGAGACGACATGGCGAAAAAGCGCGATTTTTTCCTCGGTCGTCAACGTCGGCGACTCGCCGGTCGTGCCGGCGACAACGAGCGCATCTGTGCCATTGTCAAGCAAATAGTTGACAAGCTCCGTTGTTTTTGCCAAGTCGAGATTCCCTTTTCGGTCAAATGGCGTAACCATCGCCGTTATGATGTTCCCGAACTGAACCACGGTTTTCACTCCTCGCTCCAAATCGCTTCATCTTCGCCCGCATCCGCCTCGGATAAACAGAAGGCGTCATGCAGAGCGTTGACCGCCTTTTCCATATCGTCTTGCTTCACTAGCACCCAAATCGTCGTATGGCTGTCGGCGGACTGCAAAATTTGAATGCCTTGCTCCGACAAGGCAGTGACGATTTTCGCCGTCACCCCCGGTACGCCGGCAATGCCGGCGCCGACGACCGACACTTTGGCGCATCGGGGCGTCACGGCCGGTTCGTAGCCGATGCGGCGCAGGGCGGCCACCGCTTTTTCCGTCATGTCGCCGCTCACGGTGTACACAACACCGTACGGGGAAATGTTGATAAAGTCCACGCTGATCCCTTCATGGGCCATCGCTTGAAACACGTCAGACTGCAGCTCATAGTGGCCTTCTTTCGCCAGCACTTTGATTTGTGTGACGTCGGCGACGTACGTAATGCCGGTGACAAGCCGCTCTTTCACATCGCTTCCTTTTCGGCCGCGCACCGATGAAGTGACGAGCGTCCCGGGGGCATCGGAGTACGTCGAGCGAATGCGCAGCGGCACTTTCGCCTGCATGGCGATCTCCACCGCGCGCGGATGGATCACTTTCGCCCCTTGGTACGCCATGTTGCAAATTTCCGTATACGTAACGACGTCAAGCGGCCGGGCGCTCTCAACGATGCGCGGGTCGGCGGTCATGACGCCGTCGACATCGGTGAAAATATCAACCCACTCCGCGTTTAACGCCGCGCCGAGCGCTGCCGCCGACGTGTCGCTCCCGCCGCGGCCGAGCGTTGTTATGTCGCCGTTTTCCGCCATGCCTTGAAAGCCGGCGACAACGACGACGTCGTATTGCCGAAGCGCCTCAAGGAGGCGGTCGCAGCGCATTTCGAGAATTTTCGCGTTCGTATGATCGCTGTTCGTGCAAAATCCTGCCTGGGCGCCGGTGAACGCCGTCGCTTTGATGCCGTGTTCGTTCAACAAGTTGCTGAACACAACGCTTGAGATGATTTCTCCGCACGCCATAAGCATATCTTGCTCTCGTTTTGTGACATGGTGATGAACGCCGCCGATCAAACTAAGCAGCGTATCGGTCGCATATGGATCGCCGCAACGTCCCATAGCCGATACGACGGCCACGACTTTATAGCCATCTTCCAACGCCCGTTCAATATGGCGGCGCGCCAAGTTCCGCCCGCGCTCGTCGCGGACGGACGTGCCGCCGAACTTTTGAACAATGAGTTTCATGCTAACACCTCGATGCTTTTTCAAATGAGCCCGAGCTTCAACAAACTTTCTGCGATTTGCACCGAGTTCGAGGCTGCACCTTTTAGCAAGTTGTCAGCGACAATCCATAGATGGAAGCCGCGGCGGTTGTCCAAATCGCGGCGGATGCGGCCGACAAACACGTCGTACTTACCGACGCAATGGGCCGGCATCGGATACAACTGTTCGCTCGGATCATCTTGAAGCACGACGCCCGGCGCTTCGCGGAGCACCGCCTGCAAGTCAGAGGCGGTGACGCCGTCTTGTTCAATTTCGATGTACACCGATTCCGAATGGCCGCTCGCCACCGGAATGCGCACGCACGTCGCCGCCACTTTCAGCTCAGGCATATGCATAATTTTTTTTGTTTCATTGATCATTTTCATCTCTTCAAACGTAAATCCATTGTCTTGAAACTTATCGATTTGCGGAATGGCGTTGAACGCAATTGGGTAATGCTTTCGGTCCGATTTCACTGGCAAAATGTTCGCCTCCACCGGCTTCCCTTCGAGCACCGCTTTCGTCTGCTCGTTGAGCTCTTCAATGGCCTGCGCTCCCGCCCCGGAGACGGCTTGGTACGTCGAGACAATGACGCGCTCTAGGCCAAACGCCTTCCGAATCGGCTCCAACGCCACAACCATTTGAATCGTCGAGCAGTTCGGATTGGCGATAATGCCGTTATGCCACGTCAAGTCGCTTTCGTTCACTTCCGGAACGACAAGCGGCACGTTTTCCTCCATCCGAAACGCGCTCGTATTGTCGATCACGATCGCCCCGCGCCGCACCGCTTCCGGCGCCAGCGCTTTCGATACGGCGCCGCCGGCGCTGAACAAGGCGATGTCGACCCCGTCAAAGCGCTCGGGCGATGCCGCCTGCACTTCGATCTCCTCGCTGCGAAAGCGCATTTTTTTGCCGGCTGACCGCTCCGATGACAACAAAGTCAATTTTCCAACCGGGAAGTTCCGGTCTTCAAGCGTCCGCACCATTTGCTGCCCGACGGCCCCCGTTGCTCCGACGACAGCGACATGATATTGTTTTTGAGCCATCCACCATTCTCCTTCCACATCGTCACTCTAAGAAGTGAATTCATAGTCTTTATTTTATCACATTCCGCTGTGGACGAGAGAACATTTTTATGCGGAACATGGATTTTCGATTCAGTTGTAGCGGAACCGCTCGATAATGACCGGCTGCAGCTGCTTCCCTTCAAGCGCGGCAAGAATCGTATCGCGCAAAAGCGGCATGTAGGCGACCATGGAGTTCGGCTTCGCCTGCGGGGCGTCTTGGCCGAACGGGATGAAATAAATGTTTTTTGCTGCCATAAGCCGCATTAGATTGACGCCGTTTAAGCCGAGCGCATCGTTCGTCGAAATGCCAAGCACGACCGGGCGGTGGTTGCGCATCGTCGCTTTCGCCGCCATCAGCACGGGGGAATCCGTCATGGCATTGGCCAGCTTGCTCATCGAGTTGCCGGTGAGCGGAGCGATCACCATGCAGTCGAGCGGAATTTTCGGCCCGAGAGGCTCCGCTTTGACGATCGTATCGATCACTTCATGTCCGGTCAGTTGTTCGAGTTTTTTCACCCATTCTTCCCCTTCGCCAAAGCGGGTGTTCGTCGTTTTCACCGTATAGGTGACGATCGGCAGCACCTCCGCTCCTTCGTTGACAAGCTTCTCGATCTCCGGGAACACCGCATCATATGTGCAATGCGACCCGGTGAGGCCAAAGCCGATCCGTTTTCCTTTCAAGCTGTTTCCGCTCATGCATGATTCTCCTCCCGTTTTTGTAAATCTGCATATAATAGTTGCGCCAAGACGTTGGCGATGATTTGCCCAGCTGTCTTCGGCGCGACAATCCCCGGCAGCCCGGGCGCCAAAATGGCTTTCACTCCCCGTTTTTCGGCATAGCGGAAGTCAGTGCCGCCCGGTTTTGACGCCAAATCGATAATCAGCGTATGGGGCGGCATTTTGGCGATGACGCTCGCCGTCACGATGAGATGAGGCACGGTGTTGATGCAGACGTCAATGTCACGCACTTCTTTTTCCAAATCGTTTAAGTGAAACGGCACGAGCCCCATTTCTGTAATGCGGGCGAGATGCTCCGACCGGCGCGCCCCGACTTTCACTTTCGCCCCCAACGCGGCGAACGTCCGGGCGACGGTCATGCCAACGCGTCCAAGCCCCAAAACGGCAACGCATGAGCCGTGGATCGTAAAATCCGTATGCTGAATGACCATCATCACCGTGCCTTCCGCGGTCGGAATGGAGTTGTAAATGGCGACATCGTCGCGCTCAAACAACTGCACGTGCTTGCGCCCTGTTTTTTTCACCAATTCGTCCAAATACGCGTTGCTGATGCCGGAATAAATCGTGCATTGCCGCGCCGTTTTTTGCACCATCTCTTCTGTAAACGGAATCGGTTCGTGGGCAAACACGCTGTTGACGTTTCCGTCCAGCGTCGTGCCGTGAACCGGCAAAATGATCGCATCCAAATCGGCAAAATCGACTTCGCCAATCGGCAGCTTCATCGCCCCGGTGAAATGATGGGCGAGCTGGTCGAAGCCGACAAGCGACAACTTCGCGTCGAGTTCAACGAGTTTGCGGATGACTTCAAGCTGCCTAGCATCGCCGCCGATGATGGCGATATGCATTCCTGTCAGCATCATGTTGTACGCTCACCTTCTTTTCTGGCAAACTGCTCCGTTTCCTTTCCCATCTTATGTTGGAAGGAAAATATAGGTGAATATCCTTGCGGGAAAAAATGGGCGATATACGCCCAAAGCTGACAAGAGGCAGTCATTTTTTCTGTTTTTGTTCCTTACATATAAAGTAAAGAAGCGAAAAAGGAGGAAACCAGCATGAGGCTGAGCGAATTAAGCGGAAAAGAAATTGTCGATGTAAGCCGAGCCGAGCGGCTCGGGGTGCTCGGGCAGACCGATTTGGAAATCAACGAGCAAACGGGGCAGATCGAGGCGCTGCTCATCCCAACGGGAAAATGGTTCGGGTTTCGCAAAGACGGACAGGAAATTCGCGTGCCGTGGAAATATATTCGCAAAATCGGCGCCGATATGGTGATGATCGACGTCCCCGAGGAAGGGTGAAAGAGGCGGAAACGAAAAAGCTAACAACCTAGCGAAAGGTCGTTAGCTTTTTTGAGCTTGGTCTATGAACGGAGCGGGCGCGGCAGCACGCCGTCCGGGCTGATTAAGGCGAGCGCGTAATCGTCCGTGAAAACCGTGCGCGCCAGTTCGTTTACTTTTTCCACCGTGACACTTTCAATCTCTTCAATGATCTCATCAAGCGAGCGGTGGCGGCCGAGAAGGAGTTCATTTTTGCCGTTGCGGCTCATCCGGCTGTTCGTGCTCTCGAGCCCAAGCATCAGGCTTCCTTTCATCTGCTCTTTGCTGTTATGCAACTCTTTTTCGGTCACTCCGTCCTCCTTCAGCTGGCGAATGGTGTGCTGGATCGTTTCGAACAGCACATCAAGCTGGCTGCTTCCTGTGCCGGCGTAAATGGCGAGCAGGCCGCTGTCTTGGTAGGCGGAATGGTACGAGAACACCGAATACGCCAATCCGCGCTGTTCGCGCACTTCCTGAAACAGCCGGCTGCTCATGCTGCCGCCTAAAATATTGTTCAAGATGAGGAGCGGGTACGCGTCCGGATGGCCGATCGGCAACCCGTTGAATCCGATGCATACGTGCGCCTGCTCAGTGTCCTTTTTGCGCGCGATCTTTTGCGGCACAAACGCCGGCGTCCCTGAAGAAGGCGGCTTGCTCTCTGCGGCAAACGAGCCGAAATAGCGCTCGACCTCATCAATAAACCGTTCGTCGACGTTGCCGGCGACCGAAATGACGACGCGATCCGGTGTATAGTAGTCCGCCATATATTGGCGCAGCGTGTCGCCAGTAAACGTGCGCAGCGTCTCTTCCGTGCCCAAAATCGGATAGCCGAGCGGATGACCCGCATAGCACGCTTTGCCGAGCAAATCGTGGACGATGTCATCCGGTGTATCTTCATACATTTTGATTTCCTCGAGCACGACGTTGCGCTCCTTTTGCAGCTCATCCTCCACAAATGTCGAGTGGAAAAACATATCGGCGAGCATTTCAAGCGCCAGCGGCGCGTGTTCATCCAACACTTTGGCGTAGTAACACGTATACTCCTTCGATGTAAAGGCGTTTACTTGCCCGCCGATGCTGTCGAATGCTTCCGCAATGTCCCGGGCCGTGCGCGTCGTTGTCCCCTTGAAAAACATATGCTCTAAAAAATGGGAAATGCCATTGGTTTGCTCCGTTTCATTGCGCGAGCCGGTCCCGATCCATATGCCGATGGCCACCGACCTTACAGTCGGAATTTGCTCGAGCACGATTCGCACACCGTTTTTGCACGTATATTTGTTAATCAACTCCATGTTCCTCCTGTTTGTTTGCCAGTCTTTTCTCATCGAATAAGGCCGTCAAGCTGCCTAGGGCGTAGCCTTTTTGCTTAATCGAGATGATCAGCTCGTCAAGTGCAGCCGCCGTCGGCATCGTTGGGTGCATCAAAATGATGGCGCCAGGATGAACTTTCGATGTCACCCGTTTCACTATAACAGATGGCGACGGTTTTTGCCAATCAATTGTATCGACGCTCCATAGAATCGTTTTCATGCCGAGTTCCGCGGCGACCTCGACGACCTCGTCGCGGTAGCTGCCGCTTGGCGGGGCAAACCATTTGCATTTAACCGATGTCGCCGCCTCAATCACTTCGTTTGTTTTTTCGAGCTCGCGGCGGATGTTGTCGACAGCGAGCGTTTTCATATCGGGATGGCTGTAGGAATGGTTGCCGATTTCATGGCCGGCGTCTGCTATCATTTTTGCCATCTCCGGGTGTTTTTTTACCCATCGTCCTTCCAAAAAGAACGTCGCCTTGACATTGTATTTTTTCATCGTCTCAAGCATGTCGGGGAGGTATTCTTCCCCCCAAGCGACATTGACCGCAAACGCCACCATCGGCTTGTCAGGATGGCCGCGGTAAATCGGCGCCGGCGGCAAATCGTCCAAATGGACGCGCGGGGGCACTTGACGGAACACGAGTTTTCGCTCATCAAACATCCCCGTTTTCTTCATGTTTTGATAGGAGGCGTCAATGTCGACGGCGAGCCCGTTGTAGCCGGGCGTCGCCTTCCATACTTTATCGATGACCGCATCTTGGGCGGGAATTTCATATTGCTTCGCTTGTTTGACGATCGTGTCGTACAGCTTGTCGCGCTCTTTCATCGCGGTTGTTTCCATCGGGCGCCAGCTCGCGATGTAATCGCCAACCGGAGGCCAATGAACCGCCGCCCAGGCGGCAAGAAACATGACCGCTAGCGCCATATAGCGGGCAATTCCGTTGTTCACCCTTGTCCCCCTCCTTTTTTACTACTACAACATATGTCTTAGGGGGACAGGATAGAACATAACAAAAGAGCCTTAAGAAACAAATTCCTAAGGCTTCATGCGATGGCGCTCCGGCCGTCTTCCTCGTTTTTCCCTAGATTCCCGCGGCAGTTCCCCTCCAATGTTGCGGGCATCGCGCAACACCGCTTTGCGCGACAGGTTGACGCGCCCTTGCTTATCGATTTCCGTTACTTTCACTAAAATTTCATCACCAATCGAAACGACGTCTTCGACTTTGCCGACCCGCCCTTCAGCGAGCTCGGAAATATGGACAAGCCCGTCTTTGCCGTTGAACAACTCAACGAAGGCGCCGAATTTTTCAATCCGTTTCACTTTGCCTAAGTACACTTGGCCGACTTCGACTTCGCGGACGATGTCTTCGATGATTTGCTTCGCTTTTTGGTTGGCCGCTTCATCCACAGACGAGATGAAAATCGTGCCGTCTTGTTCGATGTCGATTTTGACGCCGGTTTCGTCGATGATTTTGTTGATCTGCTTGCCGCTTGGTCCGATCACCTCCCGGATTTTGTCCGGGTTGATGTGCATGATCAAAATTTTCGGTGCATATTTGGACAGCTCTTTGCGCGGTTCGCTGAGCGTTTGCATCATATGATCCAAAATCTCGAGCCGCCCTTTGCGCGCTTGCATGAGCGCCTCTTCCAAAATCTCGCGCGTCAATCCTTTGATTTTAATGTCCATTTGCAATGCCGTCACGCCTTTTCTCGTGCCGGCGACTTTAAAGTCCATATCGCCAAGATGGTCTTCGATGCCTTGAATGTCTGTCAAAATCGTGTAATGGTCGTCGTTTTTCACAAGCCCCATGGCAATGCCGGCGACCGGTGCTTTAATCGGCACCCCAGCATCCATCATCGCCAGCGTGCTGGCGCAAATGCTGGCCTGCGATGTCGAGCCGTTCGACTCCAGCACTTCGGAAACGAGGCGGATCGTATACGGGAATTCGCGCTCCGACGGCACGACCGGCTCGAGCGCCCGTTCGCCAAGCGCCCCGTGTCCGATTTCACGACGCCCCGGCCCGCGCATCGGCCCGGTTTCCCCGACGGAAAACGGCGGGAAGTTGTAATGGTGCATAAACCGCTTCGATTCTTCAAGGTCAAGCCCGTCCAAAATTTGCACATCACCAAGCGCCCCAAGCGTACAAACGCTCAACACTTGCGTCTGCCCGCGCGTAAACAAACCGGAGCCGTGCGTACGCGGCAGGACGCCGACCGCCGATGAAAGCGGACGGATTTCATCGACTTTGCGCCCGTCCGGACGGATTTTCTCGACCGTGATCAAACGGCGCACTTCCTCTTTTACGAGTTTATGCAAAATTTCCTGTACTTGCTTGAGCTTCTCCTCATCCGCTTCTTCCGCCTCATATTTGGCGATGACGCCAGCTTTCACATCTTCAATGGCAGCATCGCGCGCCAGTTTCTCCGGCACTTGCACCGCTCGCTTAATGTCCGCTTCGGCAAGCTGGCGGATTTCCGCCTCCAGCGCTGGATCCGGCTCGTAAAGGACGACTTCCATTTTTTCTTTGCCGACTTGGGCGGCGATTTCCTCTTGGAAGGCGATGAGCCGCTTCACTTCCTCATGGCCGAACATGATCGCTTCCAAAATCACTTCTTCCGGCACCTCATCCGCCCCGGCTTCCACCATGTTGATCGCATCTTTTGTGCCGGCGACGACAAGATGCAGATCGCTTTTTTCCATTTGCTCGACCGTCGGATTGATGACAAACTGGCCGTCAACGCGGCCGACGATGACACCGGCGATCGGCCCTTCAAACGGAATGTCGGAAATCGTCAGCGCCACCGACGAACCGATTAAGGCCGCTACTTCCGGCGCGCAGTCTTGATCAACGCTCATGACCATCGAGACGACTTGCACTTCGTTGCGGAATCCTTCGGCAAACAGCGGGCGAATCGGTCGGTCGATGAGACGGCTCACCAAAATGGCTTTCTCGCTCGGGCGACCTTCGCGCTTAATAAACCCGCCAGGAATTTTTCCAACCGCATACAACCGTTCCTCGTAGTTGACGGTAAGCGGGAAAAAGTCAACGTTTTTCGCCTCTCGCGACGCGGTGGCTGTGCTCAACACGACCGTATCGCCGTAGCGGACGAGCGCCGCGCCATTCGCCTGTTTCGCCAGCTCGCCGGTCTCAATGATGAGCGGCCGCCCGGCCACATCGATGGAAAACACGCGTTTCTCTTGTTCCATACAGACGAGTACTCCTCTCTATGTACAGATGAAATTTAGATCAGCTGATGATTAGTATAGACGAATTGGCACCATTGTTATCATCGCCGTGTCAATCACGCCTATAAACTAGCAAAAAAGCGGGAATGCTCCCGCTTTTTTATCGACGTAATCCAAGTTTCTCAATCAATTCACGGTAGCGCGCCACATCTTTCTTGCGCAAGTAGGCCAATAAGTTGCGGCGCTTCCCGACCATTTTCAGCAAGCCGCGCCGTGAATGATGGTCTTTTTTATGAATGCGCAAATGCTCGTTCAAGTTGTTGATTTGCTCCGTCAGGATCGCAACTTGCACTTCCGGAGAACCAGTGTCGTTCTCATGGATTTTAAACTGCTCGATGATTTCGCGTTTGCGCTCCTGCGTCAATGCCATCCTTGTTCACCTCCCTAGTCCTAGATCCCCGATTGCCGAGCGGGCGTCGGTGACTCGCCTAGCCAAGCAATGGTTCGCATACATTGATTAGAATACCTCTTTTTCCGGCAAAATGCAAGTCTTTTCGCTGAAACAGCGGAAATACTGCTCCGCCTCTTTCTTGTCGCGGGCGATTTGCGCCGTCAGTTCATCGACACTGGTAAACTTCTGCTCGCTCCGCAGACGGCGGTGCCACTCAATTGTCATCGTTTGTCCATAAATATCGCCGGAAAACTCGAATAAGTGCACCTCAATATTCGGCAATCCTTCGCGCGTTTTATGGAACGTCGGTTTGTAGCCGACGTTCGCCACCCCTTCATATACTTGCCCGCCGATCACCGCCTTGACTGCATAGACGCCGACTGCCGGCAAGGCATAATCGCTGTTTAAAGCGATGTTCGCCGTTGGAAAGCCGATCATCCGCCCGCGCCGTTCCCCGGCAACGACCGTTCCTTCAAGCTCATAAAAGCGGCCGAGCAGGCGGGGAAGCTGTTCGACCGCCCCGTCTTCGAGCAGTTTCCGCACCCGGGACGAGCTCACTTTTTCCCCGTCGACCGCGAGCTTCGGAATGACCGTCTGTCCAAAGCGGCCGCGCGCATGAATCGGCATCGTCTCCATCGTTCCTTTTCCGAACCGCCCATAAGTGAAATCGAAGCCGGCGACGACATGTTTCACGTGCAACCCGTCCAAATATTGGTCAACGAACGCTTCTGGCGACAGCGCAGCAAACGTCGGCGTAAATTCAACGATGTACAGCCGGTTGACGCCAAGTGATGCAATCAGCTGCTCCTTTTTGCCAAGCGGCGTGATCGAGCGCAGCTCGGACTGTTTGCCAAGCACAACGGACGGATGAGGATGAAACGTCATCACCGCGCTTTCGTACCCACGCTCGTTGGCGATCTCGACCGCGGTGCGGATCACTTTTTGATGGCCGAGGTGGATGCCGTCGAAATAGCCCAGCGCCATCACCGTCGGAGGGAGCGCCTGGCGTTCGAGACGGTGGGGATGCGAAAGAAACAGCGTTTCCATGTCCATGACCTACCTTCTTTATTTCCGCGCTGCACCCGCGGCGTTAACGAAACACTTTGAGCGGTTTCATCAAGCCGGGGCGCGCCGGATGCTTCACGTACAGGGCCAGCGCTTCCCGCTCGGGCGAAACAAGCACGACCGGCCCGTCAAGCTTCTCTAAAAAAGCGGGAAGCCGGAGCAGCGCCCCGTTTTTTACCTTCTCTGCTACTTTATCATTGATTTCATATTTCGGCAAATGAAAAAGCGCCCGCTCGATCGGGATGAGCAAGGCATCAGCCGTCCCGTCGGCCGCCCGGCGCTCAACGTCTTCAAACGTTACGCAATCTTCAAGCCGAAACGGCCCGGACGCCGTACGGATGAGGTCGGACATATGCGCCGGATAGCCGAGCCGCTCGCCGATCATCACCGCCAGCGTACGCACGTACGTGCCTTTGCTGCACGTGACGCGAAAGCGAAATGACACCGTTTCCCCAAAGAATTGTTCACGTTCATCAAGCAGTTCGAGCTCATAAATGGTCACGCGCCGCGTCGGACGTTCGACTTCGATGCCGGCGCGCGCGTATTCATACAGTTTTTTGCCGCCCACTTTCACCGCGGAGTACATCGGCGGCGTTTGCTCAATTTCTCCGGTCAAGCTGTCAAACACCGCTTCGATTTCCGCGCGCGCAATCGGCCGGTCAACCGGACGGGCGGCGATGATGTCGCCGTCCGCATCTTCGGTTGTCGTCGCGGCGCCAAGCGTCACTTTTCCTTCATACGTTTTCGTCGTCCCGGTCAAAAACTCGGCGATGCGCGTCGCCTTGCCAAGGCAAATGGGCAGCACACCGGACACGTTTGGGTCAAGCGTGCCGGTGTGTCCCGCTTTTTTTACGCCAAGCAGACGGCGCACTTTGGCCACGCAGTCGTGAGACGTCATCCCTTTCGGTTTATTCAGCAGCAATACCCCGTCCATCGACGCACCCTTTCCGTTTCCATGATCATGAATGGAAATGGATAGACGGTTCGTCTATCCATTGTTCGGCTCCCCATCCGCCTCTTTCGCCGGGTGGTCATCGCTTGAAATTTGCCGAATCAGCTGTTCGATGCGGCTGCCGTATTCAATCGTTTCATCGATTTCAAAGAAAATTTCCGGCGTCTTGCGAAGGCGGATGCGCTGCCCGATTTCCGAACGGATAAACCCTTTCGCTTTCTCGAGCGCCTTCAACGTCTCTTCCTGCTGCTTGTCATCGCCAAGGACGCTGATGTACACTTTCGCCTGTTGCAAATCACCGGTGACCCGCACATCGGTCACCGTGACAAAGCCGATGCGCGGGTCTTTCAGCCTGCGGCTGATGATGTCGCTCAACTCTTTTTTCATTTGCTCGCCAACGCGAGTTGCCCGTATATTCATCACCCATCACCTCGGTTACAACCACTCGAATGATGTGGCCGCCCGCTCCAGCTCAGGGAACGAGTCGATCAAAGCAAGCGCACGCTCGAGCTCCCGTTCGGTCGCCCGGCGGCTGGACGTAATGGCAACAAGGCCGATGGTCGCTCGTTGCCATGCGTCTTGATGATCGATTTCGGCCACAGAGACGTTATATTTTTGCCGGATTCTTGTCATGACCCGCTGCAGGACGGCCCGTTTATCCTTGAGCGAGCGGGCGTTGTAGATGATGCATTCGCACGCGGCGAAGCCGATCATGCCCGGGCCACTTCCTGCATGATGTATGCTTCGATGACATCTCCTTCTTTGATATCATTGAAGTTTTTGATCGTCAGCCCGCATTCATACCCTTGCGCCACTTCGCGCACATCGTCTTTATACCGCTTGAGCGAATCGATTTCCCCTTCGTAGACGACGATGCCTTGGCGAATGAGGCGCACCTTGCTGTCGCGGGTGATTTTGCCGTCCGTGACATAGCAACCGGCGATCGTGCCGACTTTCGATACTTTGAACGTTTGCCGCACTTCCGCCTGACCGATCACTTTCTCTTCGTACTCCGGATCGAGCATCCCTTTCATCGCCGCTTCAATTTCCTCGATGACATTGTAAATGATGCGATGGAGGCGGATGTCGACTTTTTCCGATTCAGCGGCGCGCTTTGCGTTTGCATCCGGACGGACGTTAAATCCAATGACGATGGCGTTCGATGCCGTCGCCAGCGAAATATCCGATTCGGTGATGGCGCCGACAGCCGCGTGGATGATTTTCACCCGCACGCCTTCCACATCGATTTTTTGCAAGGCGGCGACAAGCGCCTCAACCGATCCTTGAACATCGGCTTTGACGATCAAATTCAGCTCTTTCATTTCGCCTTGCTTAATTTGTTCAAACAAATCATCCAAGCTGACGCGCGTTTTGACGCTTCGCTGCTCCTGCAGCTGCCGCTGCGCCCGCGCCTCCGCGATTTGCCGCGCCTTTTTCTCATCCTCAAACACCATGAAGCGGTCGCCGGCTTGCGGCACTTCATGCAGCCCAGTAATTTCGACTGGCATCGACGGAGTCGCCTCTTTGACGCGCCGGCCGCTGTCGTTCACCATCGCGCGCACGCGCCCGTATGTTGTGCCGACGACGATCGGATCGCCGACACGCAACGTTCCCGCTTGAATCAAAAGCGTTGCCACCGGGCCACGCCCTTTATCAAGCTTCGCTTCGATCACCGTACCGACCGCACGCCGGTTCGGGTTGGCTTTTAATTCTTCCATCTCACTGACAAGCAAAATCATTTCCAAAAGATGATCAAGACCCTCTTTCGTTTTCGCCGACAACTTGCAGAAAATCGTATCGCCGCCCCATTCTTCCGGAACGAGGTTGTATTCCATCAATTCTTGCATGACGCGGTCCGGGTTCGCTTCCGGCTTATCGATTTTGTTGATGGCGACAATAATCGGCACGTTTGCCGCCTTGGCGTGGTTGATCGCTTCCACCGTCTGCGGCATCACCCCGTCATCCGCGGCAACGACAAGAATGACGATATCGGTCACTTGCGCGCCGCGCGCCCGCATCGTTGTAAACGCTTCATGCCCCGGCGTATCGAGGAACGTAATTTTTTTGTCATTGACCGTCACTTGATACGCACCGATGTGTTGCGTAATACCGCCGGCTTCTTGCTCCGTCACTTTGGAGTGGCGGATCGCATCAAGCAACGTCGTTTTCCCGTGGTCGACGTGCCCCATGATCGTCACGACCGGCGGCCGTTCAACCAAATCTTCCGGCGCATCGACAATTTCGATCGCTTCAAAGTTCGTCTCATCGATCGTCACTTTTTCTTCGACTTCAACGCCGTAATCTGAGCAGATGAGCTCGATGGCGTCTTTGTCTAAATCTTGGTTGATTGTCGCCATCACGCCGAGCATAAACAGCTTCTTAATAATTTCCGACGGTTCGCGGCCAAGCTTTTTCGCCAGTTCGGCCACGGTAAGCGAGCCTTCAAACGTAATTTTTTTCGGCAGCTCTTTTTCTTTTTTCGCCGGCTGCGGCGCTTGTTTTGCGGCTGGTGCTGCCTGCTTTTTCCCTTTCGCCGGCCCTTTTCCTTTCTTTTTCGCCGCTTGGAGCAGTTTCTTTTCTTGCTGTTGCGCCTCGGTTTTTTTCGTTTCCTTCCCTTTTGGCGCTCCCTTTTTCTTCGCCGGTTTCATTTTCGCCGCTTCTTTGCTGTCGTCAAAAATTTCCTCATCAGCAAAATCGGCCGCTTTCGCCGGCGTCGGCCGTTTCGGCTTCTCCGTTTTCTTTTCCGCTTTTTTCTCTTCTTTTTTCCCGGTGTTCGGGCGATATTGATGGTCGAGTTTTTCGACGACATCAGCCTCCAGCATCGCCATATGGTTGTTCACTTCAATGTTCATTTCTTTCAATTTATGAATGACGTCCTTGCTTGGAACGTTCTGTTTTTTCGCGTATTCATACACACGCATTTTCGACATACATTCACCCCCATTAAGATCGGTCGAGCATCGTTTGCAATTGGCGCGCAAACCCTTCGTCGATGACAGCGACAACGACACGGGCGTCCTTGCCGATCGCGCCGCCAAGCACATACCGGTCCGGCACTTTGCAAAGCGGGACGCCATAAAACGTGCATTTGTCCGTCACTTTTTTTTCGGTGTTGACCGATGCGTCTTGCGAAAGCAAGACGAGCCGCGCCCGGCCCCGCTGCACTTCTTTGACGACAAGCTCCTCGCCGGAGACGACTTTGCCCGCCCGCTGCGCCAATCCAAGCAGCGATGCCCAACGGTTATGCTTCATGTCCGGCCTGTTTCTCCTTTTCCGCCAAGGCGAGCAATTCGTCATAAATCGCATCATCGATGTCTGCTTTTAAATGGCGGGCCAAAATGTTTTTCTTTTTCGCCTGCAAAATGCACTCCGGATCAAGGGTAATATACGCGCCGCGCCCCGCCTTTTTGCCGGTTGGGTCGATCGACACTTCCCCCTCTTTCGAGCGGACGATGCGCACCATCTCCCGTTTCGGCTTCATCTCTCCAGTGACGACGCATTTGCGCAACGGAATTTTCTTTTGCGCTGCCATTTTTCATTCCCCCTCACTCGATTTCCGCCGATTGATCAAACGATGGGCCGTTTTCTTCGCTATTTTCATTATCGGCCGCCGCATCGCTGAAATCAAGCGAAGTGGATGGCGCATGCGGATCAATGCCCATCTCCCGCGCTTCCGATTCGCTTTTAATATCAATTTTCCAGCCGGTCAATTTCGCCGCCAGCCGCGCGTTTTGCCCGCGTTTGCCGATGGCGAGCGACAGCTGATAGTCCGGAACGATGACCGTCGTCGCCTTTTGCTCCTCGTTGACAATGACGCGCAACACTTTCGCCGGGCTTAACGCGTTGGCGACAAACTCCACCGGATCGGCCGACCAGCGGACGATATCGATTTTTTCTCCGTTCAGCTCATCAACAATGGCCTGCACGCGTTGCCCTCTCGGTCCGACGCATGCGCCGACCGGATCGACTTCCGGGTTGTCGGAGTGGACGGAAATTTTCGAACGGTCGCCGGCTTCGCGGGCGATCGATTTAATCTCGACCGTTCCGTCGTAAATTTCCGGCACTTCGAGCTCAAACAGCCGTTTCAACAGTCCCGGGTGGGTGCGGGAGACGAAAATTTGCGGCCCTTTTGTCGTTTTTTCCACTTTCGTAATGTATACTTTCAACCGGTCGTGCGGCTTATAGGTTTCATTCGGCATTTGTTCGTTTGCCGGCAGGAGCGCCTCCGCCTTACCGAGGCTGACGTAGACAAAGCGCGGGTCGACGCGCTGAACGATGCCGGTCATAATGTCCTCTTCACGGTCGACAAATTCGGCGTAGATGATGCTCCGCTCTGCCTCGCGCACGCGCTGGGTGACGACTTGCTTCGCCGTCTGTGCGGCGATGCGCCCGAAATCGCGCGGCGTCACTTCGAGCTCGACGACGTCGCCGATTTGATAATTCGGATTGATCCGCTGCGCGTCCTCAAGTGAAATTTCAAGGCGCGGATCGGCCACCTCTTCGACGACATCTTTGCGCGCGAACACGCGGATCGTGCCGGTGTCCATATTGAGATCGACGCGCACGTTTTGCGCCTGGCCGAAATTGCGTTTATACGCTGAAACGATCGCCGCTTCGATCGCTTCCATCACGACTTCTTTGCTGATGCCTTTTTCCCGCATCAGATCGGCTAACGCCTCAAGCAATTGCGTGTTCATGCAACAAAAATCCCCCTTTTGCGATTAGAAGAAAATGACGGCTAATCGGGCGCTTGCCACTTTTTCATACGGAATGGCGACCGTTTTTTGCCGTCCGCGGTCTTTGACCAACAGCGTCACGGTCGTTCCGTCAAAAGCGGTTAGTTCGCCTTCAAACTGCTTTTCTCCTTCAATGGGCTCATACGTTTTGATATATACATTTTTCCCAATGGCCTTGGCAAAATCTTTTGCCTTTTTCAGCGGCCGCTCTGCTCCGGGCGATGATACTTCCAAAAAATAGTTATGCGGAATCGGATCGACTTCATCCAGCTTTTCGCTCAATTTTTCGCTGACAGCACCGCATTGTTCAATATCGACGCCATCGTCAGAGTCAATGAAGACGCGCAAAAACCAATTTTTCCCTTCCTTCACATATTCAATATCGACGAGTTCAAGCCCCATTTCGTCCAAAATCGGTGTGACGAGTTGTTCGACCGTTTCTGTCACCTTTTTGCTCATTGTGTTCCTCCTTACCGAGCAAACGTGCATGCGTGGCATAATGAGAAAATCCCCTGCACAAGGCGGGGAATGAACGAGAGACGGGTGCCCATTCAAGACGAAAGAGTGGGTTTCCCCACTCTCTGCTTGCCATTATCTTTGCCAATTCCACTAAAACTATAACACATTGGGAAATATATTGCAACGGGAAACTGCCGCTCGGGCGAAAGAGCGCTGTCCGCTTCCTTCAGCGGCGGCGTTTCCACTAAAACAGCGACAGCTGGTTATGGTCTGGAAGCGAGTCAAGGCAGCCGCGGCTTTCTAGATACTCGAGCAGCGTTTTCGACAATTTGCCGCGCTGTTGCAAATCCTCCTTCGACAAAAACTCACCTTCCTCGCGAGCGCGCACGATCGCCTGCGCCACGTTCGTCCCAAGCCCCGGAATGGCGTTGAACGGCGGAATGAGAGAATTGCCGTCAATGACGAATTCCGTCGCCTGCGAGCGGTACAAATCGATATTTTTAAAGGAAAAGCCGCGCTCGCACATCTCTAAGGCCACCTCAAGAACCGTGAGCAAGCTTTTTTCTTTCGCCGTCGCCTGAATGCCTTTGGCGTTGATTTCCTCAATCCGCTTGCGAATGGCGGCTGATCCTTTGATCATGGCGTCAAGGTCAAAGTCCTCCGCCCGCACCGTAAAGTACGACGCGTAATACAAAAGCGGATGGTGCACCTTAAAGTAGGCGATGCGCACCGCCATTAACACGTAGGCGGCGGCGTGCGCTTTCGGGAACATGTACTTGATTTTTTTGCATGAATCGATGTACCACTCCGGCACGTCATGTTTGCGCATTTCTGCTTCAAACTCCGGCGTTAAGCCTTTTCCTTTGCGCACGGATTCCATGATTTTAAAAGCGAGCGACGGCTCGAGCCCGCGGTAAATCAAATAGACCATAATGTCGTCGCGGCAGCCGATGACTTCCGATAACGTACACGTGCCGTTTTGAATGAGCTCTTGCGCGTTGCCGAGCCACACATCGGTGCCGTGCGACAAGCCGGAAATTTGCACGAGTTCGGAAAACGTTTTTGGCCTTGTCTCTTCCAACATTTGTCGAACGAAGCGCGTGCCAAACTCCGGAATGCCGATCGTGCCGACATTGCACATGATTTGCTCCGGCGTAACGCCAAGCGGCTCGGTGCTGCTGAAAATGCCCATCACATCCGGGTCGTCGGTCGGGATCGTTTTCGGATCGATGCCGCTTAAATCTTGCAGCATGCGAATGACCGTCGGATCGTCGTGCCCGAGAATATCGAGCTTCAACAAATTGTCGTGGATCGAATGGAAGTCGAAATGGGTCGTCCGCCATTCAGAGGACGTGTCATCGGCCGGATATTGAATCGGCGTAAAATCGTAAATTTCCATATAATCAGGGACGACGATGATGCCGCCCGGATGCTGTCCGGTCGTCCGCTTCACCCCGGTGCAGCCAGCCGCGAGCCGGTCGATTTCCGCGCCGCGCAGCTCTAAGTTATGGTCGCTCGCATACGCTTTGACAAATCCGTACGCCGTTTTGTCAGCGACCGTGCCAATCGTCCCGGCGCGGTAGACGTTGTCTTCGCCAAACAGCACTTTCGTATAGTTGTGGGCGCGCGGCTGGTATTCGCCGGAAAAGTTCAAGTCGATATCCGGCACTTTGTCGCCTTTAAAGCCGAGAAACGTCTCAAACGGGATGTCGTGCCCGTCTTTCTTGTATTTCGTTCCACATCGCGGGCAGTTTTTATCCGGCAAATCAAACCCTGAGCCGACTGAACCGTCGTTAAAGAACTCCGAATGCTTGCAGTTTGGGCAAACGTAATGCGGCGGCAGCGGATTGACCTCGGTGATTTCCGTCATCGTCGCGACAAACGACGAGCCGACCGATCCGCGCGACCCGACAAGGTAGCCGTCATCGAGCGATTTTTTCACAAGCTTGTGCGAGATCAAATAAATGACGGCAAAGCCATGGCCGATGATGCTTTTTAGCTCCTTCTCAAGCCGCTCTTCAACAAGTTTCGGCAACGGGTCGCCGTAAATTTCCTTCGCCCGCCGGTAGCTCATTTCCCTGATTTCCTCGTCCGCCCCTTCGATGCGCGGCGTATACAGCTCATCTTTGATCGGCTTGACATCGCCGATTAACGAAGCGATTTTTTGCGTGTTGTCAACGACGATTTCCTTCGCTTTTTCCGGCCCTAAAAACGAGAAGCAGTCAAGCATTTCATTCGTCGTACGGAAATATACATCCGGCAGTTCATGGCGGTTGAGCGGATTCGCCCCGCCTTGCGAATGGATTAAGATTTTCCGGTAAATTTTATCTTCTGGGTTCAAGTAATGGACGTTGCCAGTGGCGACAACCGGGATGTCAAGCTTCTCACCAAGGGCGACGATGCTGCGGATGATGTTTTTGATCATCTCTTCGTCTTTCACATAATCCATCTCGATGAGCGGCTTGTACACGTCCGGCGGATGCACTTCAAGAAAATCGTAAAAACGGGCGATGTCTTCGACTTCTTCCGGCGCCTTTTGGATCAAGTTGTCAAACAGCTCTCCTTTGTCGCAGCCCGAGCCGACAAGCAGGCCGTCGCGGTGCTTGACGAGCACGGAGCGCGGGATGCGCGGCACACGGTGAAAATATTGAATGTGCGACAATGACACAAGCTTGAACAAATTTTTCAATCCAGTCTCGTTTTGCGCCAACAGCGTCACATGGAACGGGCGCGCAAGCCGATAGGACGCTTCGCTGTGCGTGCGGCTGTTTAATTCGTCATGAAACAGTATGCCGCGCTCTTCCGCTTCCTTCAACAGCCGCATAAGCAAATGCCCGGTCGCCTCCGCGTCGTAGATGGCGCGGTGATGCTGCGTCAATTCAATGTCAAATTTTTTGCACAATGTATTGAGCCGATGGTTTTTCAAATCCGGGTATAAAAAACGGGCCAGCTCGAGCGTATCGATGACTGGATTCGCGATTTTGCCGCGCCCCATGCGAGCGAAGCCCGCGTTTAAAAAACCGATGTCAAAGCTGGCGTTGTGGGCAACAAGCGTCGCATCGCCGGCCCAGTCAACAAAACGGGCTAGCACCTCGTCCGGCTTCGGGGCGTCTTTCACCATCTCATCGGTGATCCCAGTCAGCTCCATCGTTGTCACTGACAACGGATGTCCAGGGTTGGCAAACGACATGAACCGGTCGATGATCTCGCCGTCTTTCACTTTCACCGCCGCCAGCTCAATGATCGTATTGTACACAGCCGACAGGCCCGTCGTCTCGACGTCAAAGACGACGTACGTTTCCTCCGAAAGACGGCGGTGCGTTTCATTGTAGGCGATCGGCACGCCATCGTCGACGATGTTCGCCTCAAGGCCGTAAATGACCTTCATGCCGTGTTTTTTCGCCGCGCTGTAGGCCTCCGGAAACGACTGAACAACGGCATGGTCGGTGACGGCGATCGCCGGATGCCCCCATTTTTTCGCTTGCTCAATGAGTTTTGTCACCGAGGTGACCGCGTCCATTTGGCTCATCGGGGTATGCAAATGGAGCTCGACCCTCTTTTCCCCTTCCGGCGCCGTATCTTGCCGTTCGTTTGCGGCGATTTCGTTCAAATCGTTGGCGATGATGACCAAATCACGGACGAACGTATCGTTTTGCACGCTGCCGCGCACTTTCACCCACATGCCTTTTTTGACGCCGCTCATGAGCTCGGCGTCCTCTTTGTCGCGCGAGAACATTTTGACTAAAATCGAGTTCGTGTAATCTGTGATTTTCATGGTCAACAGCGTGCGGCCGCTTTTTAATTCGCTCACTTCGGCGTCAAATACATAGCCTTGCACAACGACGCGCCGCTCTTCTTCGACGATCGTTTCAAGCCGCCGCACCGGCTCCTCGTCGCGGATCGGATAGCCGATGACAAGCGGACCGGACGGCGGCGCAGACGCGGCCTTTTCTTCTTCCCTCGCTAAATCGGTCAGTACAGCAAGCGCTCGCTCTTCGTCCTCTTGCTGTTTTTGCGCCAAAAACTGTTCCATTTCTTGCTTGGACGGCTCGACGCTGACGTCAAGCTGAAGGGGGGGAAACCCAAACGAAGCGTACACATCAGCGATTTTTTTGGCGAACCGCCGTTTGATCGCCAGCGCTTCCGCTTCATGGCGGGCAACGACAAGCAGCTTGTTTCCTTTCAGCTCGGGCGTCTGCCGGCTGAGCCAATCGACAAGCGGCGACATGCCTTCTTGCAGCTCGGCAAGGCAAAGCGGCCAATACGCCTGCACATCCGCCTCAGTTACGCGCGGCGCTTCGACCTCCATCGTATGGCGGACGGCGGCGATATGGCGGAACGCCGTCTGCAGCCGATCGGCAAACGTTTTGTATACATGAACCGGCAGCACATTGTCGAACTGAAAATAAAAATGCCAGCTTTTCTCCTCTTTATCGATCACGACTTTGCGAATGGCTGCCTCACGAAAATGCGGCATCCATTCGTCCGACGTCATCTTCAGCTGCTCAAGCAGGATGAGAAACCGCTCTTTTTGCTCTTTTGTCACCATGACGTCCGTTTGTTCCCCTCTCAACATCATTCTCTTTCTATATCATACCATAACAAAAGCGCCGGCGAAAAAGACAGAATTCTTTTTCGCCAGCGCCGGCACTCATGATTGAAGGAGACGGCGCGCAGTGTCGACAAGCTCGCTGACCGGCACATCGAACGTCTCGCCTGTTTTCCGCACTTTTACTTCCACAACGCCTTCGCCCGCTCGCTTGCCGACGGTGACGCGGAGCGGAATGCCGATCAAATCGCTGTCGGCAAACTTCACTCCGGCCCGTTCGGGGCGGTCGTCATACAACACTTCAAACCCAGCCTGTCCGAGCTTTTCATACCACTCTTCCGCCAACGCGCGCTGTTCATCGCTTTTTGCGTTCGCTGTAAGCAAATGGATGTGAAACGGTGCGACCGAAGCCGGCCACACAAGCCCGTGTTCGTCAGCAAACTGTTCGGCGATTGCGGCCACCAATCTTGATACGCCGATGCCGTAGCAACCCATGATCATCGTCTGCGTTTGGCCGTTTTCATCCAAATAGACGGCGTTCATCGCTTCGCTGTATTTTGTCCCCAGCTTAAACACATGCCCGACTTCAATGCCGCGGGCAAAGCGGATCGTCCCTTTGCCATCTGGAGACGGGTCGCCTTCTTTTACGAAGCGCAAATCGGCGTATTGACTGACGGCAAAATCGCGGCCCGGGTTGACTCCGATGTAATGGTATCCTTCCTCGTTCGCGCCGCAAACGCCGTTGACGATGGCGGCGACAGCATGGTCCGCGATCACAGTGACGTCTTCGCTGACGCCGATCGGGCCGAGCGAACCAATTGGAGCGTTCATCACCCGCTCCGTTTCTTCCGGCGTCGCCAATTCGACGACCGTCGCGTCGAGCACGTTTTTCACCTTCACCTCGTTCGCTTCATGATCGCCGCGGACGAGAACGAGCACATAGCGGCCGTCCACATTGAACAAAAGCGATTTGATGCAGCGCTCCGGCGATATTTGTAAGTGCGAAGCGACTTCAGCGATCGTTTTTTGCCCCGGCGTCGCCACTTTTTTCAATTCGGCTGGCGGCTCATCGCTTTTTTCGTACGTCGCCACGACCGGCGCCATCTCGATGTTGGCGGCATAGTCAGACGCATCGGAGTAGGCGATCGTATCTTCGCCGATGTCCGAGAGCACCATAAACTCATGCGTATCTTTGCCGCCAATCGCCCCCGAGTCGGCGATGACGGCGCGGAAGTTCAATCCGCAGCGGCGGAAAATGTTCGCATACGCCTCATACATGTTGTTGTACGTTTCATCCAAGCTTTCTTTCGACGTATGGAACGAGTAGGCGTCTTTCATCATGAACTCGCGGCCGCGCAACAGCCCAAAACGCGGACGCTTTTCATCGCGGAATTTCGTTTGGATTTGATACAAGACAAGCGGCAGCCGCTTGTACGTTTTCACCTCGTCGCGGACGATCGCCGTGATCATTTCCTCATGCGTCGGCCCGAGGGCGAAATCGCGCTCGTGCCGGTCTTTTAAGCGCATCAGCTCCGGCCCGTACGAGTACCAGCGGCCGGACTGCTGCCAAAGCTCAGCTGGCTGCAAGGCCGGCATGAAGAGCTCCATCGCTCCAATCCGGTTCATTTCCTCGCGAATGATGGCTTCCACTTTTTGCAAAACACGCTGCCCAAGCGGCAAAAACGTATAGACGCCGCTTGCGCTTTGACGAATGAAGCCGGCCCGGAGCAGGAGCTGATGGCTTTTCACTTCCGCATCCGCCGGCACTTCACGCAACGTCGGAATAAATGCTTGACTTTGTCTCATCCATTAGCCACCTCGTTTTCTCTCTATAGGAAAAATTTTTGAATGTCATTCCATGTCACCACAAGCATAAGCAACATAAGCAAGGCAAAGCCGATAAAATGAACCATTCCTTCTTTTTGCCGGTCGACCGGCTTGCCGCGCACCGCTTCAATGGCGAAAAAGAGGAGCCGCCCGCCGTCTAGCGCCGGCAATGGCAACAAGTTGACAATCCCCAGGTTGATGCTTAAAATCGCGCCCCATTTCATCAAGTAGTAGATCCCAGACTCAGCCACTTTGCCGGTCGATACGGCGATGCCGACCGGTCCGGACAGCATGTCAAGCTGAAACTGGCCGGTGATCAATTGGCCGAGCCCCGTTACAATTTCCCGCGTCCAGTAATACGTCTCAACCAGCCCTTGCTTGATCGAGCCCAACACCGATTTTTCCATCGGCTGATAGACGCCGATCAAGCCGATCGTCTCCCCTTGCACCGTTTTCGCCTCCGGAGTGACCGTCACACTCCGTTCTTTCCCATTCCGCTCAATTTGAAACTGAAGCGGTTCTCCCGGATGGGCGCGAATCGTGTTGACGATTTCCGTCCATGTTTCCATCCGTTCGCCGTTAATGGCGATCACTTCATCCCCTTGCTTCAAGCCGGCGGCGCGCGCCGCTCCTTCCGGCGTCAGCTCGCCGATCACCGGCTTGTCGACCGGATAGCCTTGCAAAAGACCGATGATGATAAAGACAACGAGCGACAAGAGAAAGTTGGCGAGCGGTCCGGCCAAAATCGTCATCGTTCGCTGCCCGAGCGTTTTTGCCGCAAATTGGCGATGGTACGGAGCAATTTGAATCTCTTGGCGGTCGACGACGAAAAACGCCGGCTCCTTGACCGTAAACCGCTCGAACCGCTCGCCGTCCGTATAGCCGGTCACATACATGCCATGCTCTAAATCGGCCTCTTCCACTTCCACTACGCGGATATTCGGATAATCGTCCTTATGGTTGAGGACGATTTTTTCCACTTGGCCGCTCTCATCAAGCAAAAGACCGACGACTTGCCCACGCTTCAATTCAATCGTCTCCGGGTCTTCACCGGCCATGCGGACGAAGCCGCCAAGCGGGAGCAGGCGGATCGTGTACACCGTTTCGTTTTTCTTGAACGAAAACACTTTCGGTCCGAAGCCGATGGCAAATTCGCGGCACAAAATGCCGGCCCGTTTTGCTAGCAGCAAGTGGCCGAGCTCGTGAAAAAAGACGAGGGCACCAAAGACGACGATAAATGAAATGATCGATTCCAACGTTTCAACCACCTTTATGTTAGTAGTGAGCGGACGTAGGCGCGCGCGTCCGCATCGATTTCACGAATGTCCTCAAGCTGCGGATCGCTCACTGGCCGATGGCGCTCGAGCGCGCGTTCAATCCACTCCTCGATGGCCAAAAACGGAATGCGCCCGGCTAAAAACGCCGCCACCGCCTCCTCATTGGCCGCATTCAACACCGTCGGCAGCGAGCCGCCGCGCTTGCCAGCCTCATAGGCGAGACGCAAACAGCGATAGCGGTCGAAATCAACCGGGGCGAAATGGAGCGCCCCAAGCGAGATTAAATCAAGCGGCTTGGCGGATGGGAGCGGCAACCGCTTTGGATACGCAAGCGCGTATTGGATCGGAACGCGCATATCCGGCGTTCCAAGCTGCGCCAATACACTTGTGTCACGGAACTGAACGAGCGAATGGATGATGCTTTCTCGATGCAAAACAACCTCAATCCGCTCATACGGCAGCCCGAACAGCCAATGAGCCTCAATGACCTCAAATCCTTTATTCATCATGGTCGCCGAATCAATCGTAATTTTTGCCCCCATCGACCAGTTCGGATGGCGAAGCGCCTCCTCAACCGTCACATGAGCGAGCTCTCGGCGCGTCTTGTCGCGGAAGCTGCCGCCGGATGCGGTCAGAATGAGTTTGTCGACTTGCTCCATCCTTTCCCCTTGCAGACATTGAAAAATGGCGGAATGTTCACTGTCAACTGGCAACAGCGGCACGCCGCGCCGCTTGGCTGCAGCCATGACGAGATGTCCGGCGACAACGAGAGTCTCTTTGTTGGCGAGGGCGATCGCTTTTCCCGCTTCAATCGCCTTCAGCGTCGGCACAAGGCCGACGCTGCCGACGACAGCGGTGACGACAACATCGGCTTGTGGGCAAACGGCTGCTTCAATCAATCCTTCCTCTCCGTACACGATCGTCGTCCGCCCGCGGTACTCGCGATAAAGAACTTCATACGCATCACGGTCAGCGACGGCGACAAGACTTGGGGAAAATTCAGCGATCAGCCGCCTCGCCGCCTCGATATTTTTCCCGACCGATGCGGCGGCCAAGCGGAATTCGTCCGGATGGGCGCGGATGACATCGAGCGTCTGTGTGCCGATCGATCCGCTCGCCCCTAATATACTAATATATTTCAATCGTTTCACTCCTCACCCGCTTATCGTGCGATTTCAAGCAATATGTACAATATCGGCAGCACGAACAGCAAGCTGTCAAACCGATCTAAAATGCCGCCATGTCCCGGCAAAATCGCCCCGGAATCTTTGACGCCGTAATGGCGCTTAAATGCCGATTCGATCAAATCGCCGAGCTGACCGAACGCCGACAGCAGCAGCGCGACGCCAAGCGCGGCCGCCAAACTGCCAAACGGCGCCGCCGCCCACTCGTAAATCGCGGCGACAACAGCCGCTGAAGCGATGCCGCCGATGGCGCCTTCCACCGTTTTTTTTGGGCTGATCTCCGGCCATAGCTTGCGCCGGCCAAACGCGCGGCCAAAGAAATACGCCCCAATGTCAGTCGCCCAAATGACAAACAAGGCATAAACGAAGTACACGAACCCAACCAAACGAACAGCGCCGAAACAGAAAAACCCTACGCCGACATAGACGACCGCCAAAACGACAAACGCCGCCTCATCGAACGAGAGCGCATTTTTCGTCACGACTGTGCCGACAAGCAGCAAAAAAGCCAAAGCGGCGAGCACGCCAAATTTGGCGGTCCCAGACGCCAACCACTCGCCGCCGTAACGGGCGGGAACGAGCAACAGCCAAAGGGCGATCAATCCAGCCGCCCCGACAAACGACAACGGGTGCATCCCTTTCATCCGCAACAATTCAAACAGCCCAATCGTGGCCAATATATATGTTACTATTATAAACGGAAATCCGCCAAAAATAACAATCGGCAAAAAGAGCGCCGCCGCTATGACTCCGGTGATGATTCGCTGCTTCATCGCGCTGACACTCCTCCAAATCGGCGGTCGCGCCGCTGGTAAGCGGCAATCGCCTCTAAGAAATGTTGCTCCGTAAAATCCGGCCATAAGACATCCGTAAACCAAAGTTCCGTATACGCCAACTGCCAAAGCATGAAATTGCTCAAGCGAATCTCCCCGCTCGTACGGATGAGCAAGTCAGGGTCAGCGAGCCCGCTCGTCATCAAGTACGAGGAAATGAGCGGCTCGGTGATGTCTTCCGGCGCGAGCATCCCGCGTTCAACGTCTTTGGCGATCTGCTTTACGGCGGCAGTGATTTCCGCCCGGCTTCCATAATTAAGGGCAAAGTTTAACACAAGGCCGGTGTTGCCGCTTGTTTCCTTCACGGCTTTCTCGACCGCCCGGCGCGTATGATCAGGCAGCGCCTCCGCATGACCGATCACTTGGACTTTGACATTTTCGGCGACGAGCTCGGGAAGAAACGTCGTCAAAAACTGTTCCGGCAGCTTCATCAAATAATCGACTTCACTTTTCGGACGTTTCCAGTTTTCTGTCGAAAACGCGTAAAGCGACAAAATCTGAATCCCCAGCTCATTCGCAAAACGAGTGATTTTGCGCACAACTTGCATGCCTTCGTAATGGCCGGCCGCCCTTGGCAGCGCCCGCTTTTTCGCCCATCTCCCGTTTCCGTCCATAATGATGGCGACGTGGTTCGGCATCGGATGCCTGAGCACCTCTTCTTTCGTCACCGGGACGTCTTTCTCTTTTGTTTTTCGCATTTTATTGAACATACGAGTCCTCCGGGATCGTGTTTTGCCTTTCCATTATAGCAAAAAAACCCTCCATCAACATAGAGGGTTTGCATGGTTTTGCCTATACTTCCATCACTTCTTTTTCTTTTTCTTTTGTGATGGCGTCAATTTTGGCGATGTGGTCATCGGTCAGCTTTTGCACTTCGTCCGTGTAGCTGCGGAGCTCATCTTCCGTAATTTCGCCGTTTTTCTCGAGTTTTTTCAATTCATCGTTCGCATCGCGGCGGATGTTGCGCACCGCGACTTTCGCGTCTTCTGAATACTTTTTGACAAGCTTCGCGAGCTCGCGGCGCCGTTCCTCGGTGAGCGGCGGAATGACAAGACGAATGACCGATCCATCATTCGATGGCGTCAGCCCTAAATCCGATGCTAAAATCGCTTTTTCCATTTCTTTAATGGCCGATTTGTCGTACGGCTGAATGACAAGCAGCCGCGCTTCCGGCACGCTGATGGAGGCCAGTTGGTTGATTGGCGTCGGCACGCCGTAATAGTCAACGGTTACTTTCTCAAGCAGCCCTGCGTTCGCCCGTCCGGCGCGAATGCTTGCCAGCTCGCGGGTGAACGCTTGCACCGCTTTATCCATCTTTTCTTTCGCCTGTTGGATCACTTGCTTTGCCATCGTTATTTCCCCCTTACGATCGTTCCGATGTTTTCACCTAACACAGCGCGTTTAATATTGCCTTCTTCCATAATCGAGAAGACGATGAGCGGAATGTTGTTGTCCATGCAAAGCGAGGAAGCAGTCGAATCCATGACGCCGAGCCCTTGCTTGATGACGTCCAAGTACGACAGCTCATCGTATTTGACCGCATTGGCATCGACGTTCGGGTCGGCGCTGTAAACGCCATCGACGTTGTTTTTCGCCATTAAAATGACGTCCGCCTCGATTTCCGCCGCCCTGAGCGCCGCGGTCGTATCGGTCGAAAAGTACGGGTTGCCTGTGCCGGCGGCGAAAATGACAACTCGTTTTTTCTCAAGATGGCGAATCGCCCGGCGGCGAATGTACGGTTCGGCCACTTGCCGCATTTCAATCGATGTTTGCACCCGCGTTTCCACACCGAGCTGCTCAAGGCTGTCCTGCAAGGCGAGGGCATTCATCACCGTCGCCAACATGCCCATGTAATCAGCCGTCGCCCGGTCCATGCCCATTTCGCTTCCCGTTTTTCCACGCCAAATGTTGCCGCCGCCGACGACGATGGCGACCTCGACGCCCAGTTCAACAACTTCTTTCACTTGTTTGGCGATCGACTGAATGACCGCCGGTTGAATGCCAAACCCTTGCTTTCCGGCGAGCGCTTCCCCGCTCAACTTTAACACGACGCGTTTGTATTTTGGCTGTTCCATGTCCAACCTCCATGATGCGAATCACTTTGAAAAACAGGGAACACGCGCGTGTTCCCTGTTGCGGTCCGTCATTGTTTTCTGACTTGGCTCATGACTTCTTCTGCAAAATTGTCTTGGCGTTTTTCGAGCCCTTCGCCGACTTCGTAACGGATGAACTGCTTGACTGTTGCTCCGTTCGATTCGACGTATTGGCGCACCGTCACATCCGGGTTTTTCACGAACGCTTGCTCGAGCAGGCAGACGTCTTCGTAAAACTTGTTCAGCCGGCCTTCGACCATTTTTTCAACGATTTTCTCCGGCTTGCCTTCGTTTAAGGCTTGCTGCTTCAACACTTCACGCTCATGCGCAATCTCTTCCTGCGGCACGTCGTCGCGCGAGACGTATTTCGGATGAAGTGCGGCAATGTGCATGGCCACATCTTTGGCGACGTCTTCGCTCGCATTGCCGGCTAATAACGTTAATACGCCGATGCGCCCGCCCATGTGCAAGTACGCACCGAACGTTTCGCCGTCCGCTTTATTGACGACGGCAAAGCGGCGAAGCGTAATTTTTTCACCAATTTTAGCGATCGCTTCGTTGATGTAGTCTTGGACGGTCGAGCCGTTGTCCATCGTTTGACCGAGCGCTTCATCAAGCGAAGCCGGCTTTTGTTTCAGCAAGTGGGCGGCCAGCTCTTTGACAAGCGTTTGGAATGCTTCGTTTTTCGCAACGAAGTCCGTTTCCGAGTTCACTTCCAAAATGACGGCGGTATTGCCTTCCACCGCGATGTACGCCATCCCTTCGGCCGCGATGCGGTCCGCTTTTTTCGCCGCTTTGGCAATTCCTTTTTCGCGCAGCCAGTCGATCGCTTTCTCCATGTCACCGTTTGTTTCGGTGAGCGCCTTTTTGCAGTCCATCATGCCTGCGCCTGTTTTTTCGCGCAGTTCTTTCACCATTTGTGCTGTAATCGCCATAAAAAAATCCTCCTTCTCATTGTCCCGTATATGTATCGGTGCCGGCAGCGGCTTCCCGTTTTGCCCTTATTCGTTAGTATAGCCAAAAGTTGCTCATTTCTGTCTCAAAAAAAGGTGATAAAAGGCTTTCCCCTCTTATCACCTTTCTTGTGCATCGTTACTCTGCTGCGACGGCCGCTTCTTCGCCTTGTTTCGCCTCAAGCACGGCGTCGGCGATTTTCGAAGTCAACAGCTTAACAGCGCGGATGGCGTCGTCGTTGGCCGGAATGACATAGTCAATTTCATCCGGATCGCAGTTCGTGTCGACGATGCCGATGATCGGGATGTTCAGCTTGCGCGCTTCCGCCACCGCGATCCGCTCTTTGCGCGGGTCAATGACAAACAACGCATCTGGCAGCTCTTTCATGTCTTTGATGCCGCCCAAAAACTTCTCAAGACGCTCTTTTTCTTTTTTCAAGCGAATGACTTCTTTTTTCGGCAGAACGTCAAATATTCCATCTTCTTCCATTTTTTCAATTTCACGCAGCCGTTTGATCCGCTTTTGGATCGTAGCGAAGTTCGTCAGCGTGCCGCCGAGCCAGCGTTGGTTGACATAAAACATGCCGCAGCGTTCCGCTTCTTCCTTCACCGACTCTTGCGCTTGTTTTTTCGTGCCGACGAACAAAATTTTGCCGCCATTCGCCGCCAATTCGCGGACGAAGTTGTATGCTTCCTCGACTTTTTTCACCGTTTTTTGCAAGTCGATGATATAGATGCCGTTGCGCTCCGTGAAAATGTATTTTTTCATCTTCGGATTCCAACGGCGCGTCTGATGTCCAAAGTGGACGCCAGCTTCAAGCAGTTGTTTCATCGAAATAACTGACATGTATGCTCCTCCTGTTTCCTTAGTGGTTTTTGGTCCTCCGCCTGCCTCATCTTTCAGCAAGACTGGCGTTGCCAGCACCGTTGCTGAAATCACCAGGCGTGTGTATTCACACCATGAAAAAATATATCACAACTGCAAGCGGCAAATCAAGCTGTTATTCGCCTATTGATTCGTTTTTTGCGCAAATTTGAGCCATAGCTCGACTTCTGTTTTCCCTTTGCCGAGCTGTTTGGCAATTTCCTCGACCGTCGCCCCTTCCGCATATAGGCGGCGAGCAAGCTCACTCGCGTCCGCTGGTCGGGTGAGTGAAAGTTCGAGCACATCCTTGACCGTTCCGATGTCTGGGAAATAGCCCGGAGCGGCGCTTGGGCGGCTTGTTTCTGTGCGTTTTTCGGTTTCTCCCCGCTCCGCCGGCTCGTTTTCCTCCTTTTTTGCTTCCGCTGTTCGCTTTTCGAACCCCGCTCCGATTTCACCGCCTCCTGCCCCCAGCATGGACGCCGTCTCTTTCCCGTTCGCGCCCCGTTGCACACTGGGCGCATCGTTCGTTTCCGGTGCAGAAACGAATGGATCCGCTCCGCTGCCAAGCAACGAGTCAAGTTCAGCCAAAAAGCGCTCGTTTTCTTCCTTCCAAGCAGCGAGATAAGCGGTCATGGCTTCCTCGAGCTCCTCGGCCCGCCTCTCCGCCTCGCCAAGCCGCGACAGGCGAAGGAAAAGCACAATGATCAACCAAAACGACAAGGCGTGCAGCAGCAAACTGATCGTTAGCCAAAATGCCATCATGATGTTCACTATCCTTGAATGTCGATCGTTTTTCCTTTATAAGGGTGTCCTCCAAAACGGGACGCCTCCTGCTCAAGACGGGCGCTCGTTCGTTTATCCGTCACCCGACGGCGCGCACGCTCCGCCCGCTTTTGGCCGGCAGTTGCCATTTGCGCCTGCACTGCATAGGAGTGTTGTTGCGTCGAAGCTTGAAGCCTTTCCGCGTCGGGCGCTTTCGGCATGACGCTTTGCAACGCTGGAAGCTGGATGTCCATCGCGTTTTCTCTCCCCTCATGGCTCTTTTTCAAAAAAGCGGCGCAGTTTCCAAAGCGCTTTCGCATGAATTTGCGAAATTCTTGATGTCGACAAATGCAAAAGGCTCCCGATTTCTGTAAACGTCAGCTCCTCTTTGTAAAACAAACTGATGACGAGCTGCTCTTTTTCATTCAGCTGTCCGATGGCTTCAGCCAGCTTTTCGATCATTTCCTGCTTAACGATTTGCTCCTCGGGAAGCGGAGCGCGGTCGTCGCGAACCGCCAACAGTCCTTCATCTTCGTCGACGGTCGTCTGCCCGAGCGGCAGCCAATGGGAAAAAAACGTTTCACTCGCCGCCGCCTGCACTTCCTCTTCCGTCATCCCGAGCTCAGCGGCGATCTCTTTCGCCGTCACCGATCGCATGTGCCGCTGTTCAAGCCGCTCGATCGCTTCCTCAATTTTTTTTGCCTTATCGCGCATGCTGCGCGGCAGCCAGTCTTCTTTGCGCAAACCGTCTAAGATGGCGCCGCGGATGCGGAACGAGGCGTACGTGTCGAACTTCAAATCACGCGATGGGTCAAATTTCTCCAACGCATCGTATAAGCCGACGAGTCCAAGGCTGACGAGCTCATCCTTCGGCACGGAGCTCGGCAGCGTCGCCGAAAGCCGCTGCACGTGGTAGAAAACAAGCGGCATATAGCGCTGCACCAGCTCCTCGGCCGCGTGGCGGTCGCGGCCATGGATCCATTCATCCCAGTATTTCCGTTCTTCTCCTTTTAGCGCGCTTCCCATTATTCTCCCCCTTGCCTTGCGGAAACGGCGCATCCCGGTCATATTTCCTTTATTTCTTGAGCGGCGGTGCGGATGGAGAGCACGCCCGTCTGCGGATTAAATTCGATCGTGCGGCCGCTATGGCCCCCGACATCTTCGGCGACGACCGGAATGTGAAGCCGCTCGAGCTGCTTTTTCACTTCCTCCACATTGCGCGCGCCAATGCGCATCATATCGCCGCCAACTGTCGAAAACGAAAACATTTGCGCCCCGCCGGCCAGCTTCGCTTTCAGCATCCCTTTCCGCCCGCCAGCGGCAATGACAAGCTGAACGAGCGCCTCGACCGCCGTATCAGCGTATTTGGCCGCATTGATGACTCCGCCGCGCGCCATCGAGGAATGCGGAAGCATGACATGCGCCATGCCAGCAACCGCCTTGCCTGCATCGTAAATGACGACACCGACGCACGACCCAAGCCCGCACGTGCGGATGACATTCGGCGCTATGACGACCTCCATTTCCGCAATGCCGATTTTGACAGCCTGCGCTGTGCTCATAGACCATCCACACCTAGTGCTCGAAAGATGGTGGAAAACGACTCGGGGTCAGGTAGAAGAAAGAAATGGCCGTTGATGCTTTCGTCCGGGCGCCGTTCATCGTAAATGGCTGTGTCAATCAAAATGGCGTAATCGCCAACACGCGACAGCTCAAGCAATCCGAACGACAGCACAGCTCCAATCATGTCGATGGCCAATGCCGGCACGGACGGGTGCAAGTTGAGCCGCGTAAAGTCAGCCAATGCCGACAAATACGAGCCGGCTAAAATATTGCCGAGCTCCTGAAGCGCCGAGCAGCCAAGCTCATGGGCTTCTCCTTGAAACGAAAACGAGTCATCGCCAATCATCCGACGGACAAACCGCTCAGCCTGTTCCGGCGGCAACACGAAAAACATGTTTCCCGGCGCTTCTCCTTCGATGCGCAAATAGACGCACGCCACTACTTGTTCCGGTCCACCGATTGATTCCATCATTTCGGCAAACGTCGCAATTTGAACGCGCGGCACCGCCATTTCAATTTTTTTGTTTAGCAACGTCGACAAAGCCGTCGCCGCGTTGCCGGCGCCAATGTTGCCGATTTCGCGCAAAATGTCAATATGCATCCCCGTCAAGTTGCGAATATCGTCCAATGTCAACGCTCCTCTCCACGGATTATCGGTCGAGCACTTTCGCCAAATCGAGCAAAATGAGGAGCCGATTCTCCACTTTCGCCACGCCGTCGATGTAACTTGCCTCAACGGAGCCAATTGCCTCTGGCGGCGGTTCGATGCTTTCCGCCGGCAGATCAAGGACATCATTCGCGGCATCGACGATGAGCCCAACTTCCATATCCTCAAGAGCAACGATAATGATCCGCGTCTGTTCCCCATATGGTTCGGGGGCAAACCCGAACCGCTCGCGCAAATCGATGATCGGCGTCACAACACCGCGCAAGTTGATGACCCCTTTTACATAATGGGCCGTCCCCGGCACGCGCGTGATCGGCTGCATTTTCTCGATGGAACGGACATGCTGCACCGGCAGAGCATATTCTTCTTCTTTCAGGCGAAACGCAATCACTTTCCAGTCTGCTTGCACGCTGGCCGTCATCCAATCCTCCCCCTTTTTTTCGACATGCCACTGAAAACGGCAGATCAACGCCATAGGCGCCCCCGCACCGACACGGCCATCTCCTACTTCACGAGCGCGTTGCAGTCGATAATCAGCGCCACTCGGCCGTCTCCCAAAATCGTCGCCCCCGAGATGGCGAAAACCGAAGATAAATAGTTTCCTAGCGATTTCAACACGACTTCTTGCTGCCCGATAAACGAGTCGACCGCCAGCGCCGCCAGTTTTTCCCCTTTCCGGACGATCACGACCGCCACCGCATCTCCGTCATCGGCTGCTCCAGGAACAGCGAAGACGTCTTTCAGGCGGACGAGCGGCACGATTTTGCCGCGAAAATCGATGACCGGCTGGTTGTGGGCGGAAAAAATCTCTTCCTTTTTCACCAGCGCCGTCTCAATGATCGATGACAGCGGAATCGCGTACGTTTCCTCGGCGATTTGAACGAGCAACACAGAAATGATCGACAATGTGAGCGGCAGCTGAATCGAAAAGAGCGACCCTTTTCCAGGCTGCGAATCGACCGAAACGGTGCCGCCGAGCGACTCAATCGTGCTTTTGACGACATCCAAACCGACGCCGCGGCCGGAAATGTCAGAAACTTGCTCAGCGGTCGAAAAGCCGGGAGCGAAAATAAGCTCGTAAATTTGCTGATCGTTCAAATGCTCCGCCGCCTGCGGCGAGACAATGCCGCGGCTTTTCGCCTTTTGCAGCACCTTCTCCCGGGAAATGCCGGCGCCGTCATCCTCGATTTCAATAAAGACATGGTTGCCGCTATGGTACGCTCGCAATTGAACGGTCCCTTCTTCCGGCTTTCCGCGCGCCACCCGGACGTCCGGCGCTTCGATGCCGTGGTCGAGCGCATTGCGGATCAAATGGACAAGCGGGTCGCCGATTTCATCGATCACCGTCCGGTCAAGCTCGGTATCCGCGCCGATGATGTCAAGGCGCACCTTTTTGCCGAGCTCGCGGGCGAGCTGGCGCACCATGCGCGGGAAGCGGTTGAACACCGTTTCGACCGGCACCATGCGCATATTTAAAATGATCGTCTGCAAATCGCTCGAGATGCGAGACATCCGCTCGACCGTTTCCGTCAATTCGGCATGGTTCAGTTCGCGGGAAATTTGCTCAAGCCGACCGCGGTCGACAACCAATTCTTCAAATAAGTTCATCAACCGATCGAGCCGTTCAATGTTGACGCGGATCGTTTTCGTCGCCTGTTTCGCTGTTTGTTTTTCCGGCGCCTCCGCTTCGGCCTGAACGGCCGCCGCCTGCTCCATAGCGGCCGGTTGTTGGGGCGCAGCCGCTTTCTCGCTTTCTGCCGACGGTTCATGGCTCGATAGCATAGACACCTTGACGTCATCAATTTCCGAAATGCCCATCAGCCGCTTTTGCAACTCATCGGCTGGCGCTTTGGATACAACCGTAACGAGAAACTCCCGGTCAAACTGTTCTTCCTCCAGCATCTCGACCGGCGGCGTTGCTTTCACAATTTCTCCGACTTCATTCAGCTGTTCAAACACCATATAGACGCGCGCTGCTTTCAACAAGCAATCATCGCGAAGCCGAACGCGGATTTCGTAGACGGAAAATCCCTGCTCCTTCGCCTGCTCGAGCACATGGTATTCAAATTCCCCATACGCATGTTCAAGGGGCGGTTCTTCTCTTGCTGCCTGCTTGTTCGGCATCTCCCCTTGCTCGATTCGTTTCAGCTGTTCGACTGTTCTCCTTACATCGCGCGTTCCGTCGCCGCCTGCAGCGATGGAACTGATCATCGCCTCCAAATGGTCGACGGCCTCAAAAATGACGTCAAGCAATTCCGGGGTAACGGAAAGCCGCCGATTGCGGATGCCATCGAGCACGTTTTCCATTTGGTGCGTCAAATTGGCTAAATCTTCAAACCCCATCGTGGCGGACATGCCTTTCAACGTATGGGCCGAACGGAAAATATCATTCACCACAGACATGTCCTCCGGAGTTTTTTCAAGTTCCAACAGCCGCTCGTTGATCGCCTGCAAATGCTCTTTGCTTTCATCAATAAATAAATCCAAATATTGGCTCATGTCCATGCCGTTTCCCCCTCACTCCCCGATCAATTGGACGATGGCAGCGGCGATGCTGTCAAGCGGAACGATGACATCAACGACGCCAGCCTCGATCGCCGCTCTTGGCATCCCAAAGACAACGGCTGTCTCGCGCGCTTCCGCGATCGCTTTTGTGTTCCCGCTTTCCTTCAGCTTTTTCAACCCCGCTGTTCCGTCGCTTCCCATCCCGGTCATGATCACCGCGATTTTCCGACAGAGGCGAATGGCAGCGAGCGACTCGAACAACACGTCAACAGCCGGACGATGGCCGGCGCGCGGCGGCGATTCGTCGAAACGGGCTTTAAGCGCGCCGCCTTCTTCGCGAACGATGAGATGGACGCCGCCTGGCGCGATATAGGCGGTGCCATTTTGCAGCACTTCCCCGTCTTCCGCCTCCTTGACCGTGATTGCGGCAAGCGCATCAAGCCGGTTGGCGAGCGATGTCGTAAATCCTTTGGGCATATGCTGGACAGCGACGACCGGAGCGGCTAGATCGGGCGGAAGCTGCGTCAGCACCGTCTCGAGCGCGCGCGGGCCGCCGGTGGAAGTGCCGATCGCGACGATGGCCTGTTGCGGCCGCGCCGCCGCTTTGAACGATGGGCGCCAAGACGGACGTTGGCGGCGCGGGGCAGTCAAGGCAGCCACGTTCGCTTCGCTCGCGTGCAGCACTTTGCCAATCAGCTCGTCTTTCACTTTGTACAAATCGAGCGAAATCGGTCCGGACGGCTTAGCGACAAAGTCGACCGCCCCGTACTGCATGGCGGCGATCGTGTTTTCCGCCCCTTCGGTCGTCGTGCTTGACACCATGACGACCGGCACGGGATGGTCCCGCATGATGCGCTGCAACGTTTCGAGTCCGTTCATGACCGGCATTTCCACATCAAGCGTCACGACATCCGGCCTTAGGGCGGCGATTTTCTCGAGCGCCTCCCGGCCGTTGCGAGCTGTTCCGATGACTTCGAGGCGCGGATGTTCGGACAAAAAATCACTGATCCATTTGCGCATAAACGCCGAGTCATCGACGACAAGCACCTTGATCGTCTTCATGTTCCGTCTCTACCTTTCTAGCAAAAGTTGACGCAGCTTCGCAAAAAAGCGGGGAGCCCGCTCCGGCTCTTTTTCTCCTCCCGCCGCATAGCGGCATGCCATTTGACGCACTGCCCGGCTCGCCTTCGCCGCTGGATCAAAGAGAACAAACGGCGTTTGCCGGACGACACAGCGCGCGACCATCCGGTCTTCAGGAACGACGCCAAGCAAGGCGATGTCTTTATGGAAAAACCGACTGGCGGCATGCTGCAGGCGCGAAAAGACGCCATATCCTTCCCGCTCGCTGCCGGCGCGGTTGACGATGACGGAAAACGGAGCCTCGCTGCCGGCGGTGTGCATATATTTCATCATGGCGTACGCATCCGTCATCGCGGTCGGCTCCGGCGTCGTGACAATAAACACATCGTCGACGGACTTTAAAAAATACAATCGTTCTTCTGAGGCACCCGCCCCCATATCGAAAATGAGATAATCATATCGCGACGCCACCGTCTGCAGCTCGGCCAACAAATAGTCGATAGCGGATCGATCGACACTCAACCATTGCGCGGCGCCCGTCCCCCCAGCAATATACGATAGATGCTCCGGTCCGCTTTTTACCAGCTCGGAAAGCGGCAACCGCGCGGAAAACCAATCCGAAAGCGTCAATGGCGACGACTGGCCGAGCAAAATGTCGATGTTGCCCATGCCGATGTCCATATCAAGCAGCAAGACGCGAAACCCGAGCTTCGAGAGCGACAGCGAAAAATTGAGCGAAAGGTTTGACTTGCCGACTCCGCCTTTCCCGCTCGTCACCGCGATGGTCCGCGGCCCCGCCGCCGGCTGGCGCCGGCGGCCCAGCTCATAGCGCAGCCGTTCTGCTTGATCGCTCACCATCGCTCCGCCCCAAACAGCAGATGAACGAGCCGGTCTGCGGACGCTTCCACCATGTCGTCCGGCACATTTTGCCCGTTCGTGAAATAGGCGGCGGCAAGCCGGCTGTCAAGCAACACATTGACGATCGTTCCAAACGAGTCCGTCTCATCGAGCTTCGTCACGATCAGCCGATCGATCGGCAGGCGGGAAAAGTGGTTGTAAATCATTTTCATATCGTCATACTTTCCCGTGGCGGCGAATACAAGAAACGTTTCCGTTTCGCTGTCAAACTCGAGCGTTTGCTGCAGTTCATCCACGTATTGCGGGTTGCGGAAGTTGCGGCCAGCCGTATCGACGAACACGAGATCGCAACCGGCCAATTTCCGCTTCGCCGTCCGAAAATCGTCGGCATTGTAGCATACTTCCAACGGAGCGTGCAAAATGTCGGCATACGTCTTCAGTTGGTCGATGGCGGCGATCCGGTACGTGTCGGCCGTGATGAACCCGACTTTTTTCCCTTGCTCGAGGACGGCGCGCCCTGCCATTTTGGCGAGCGTCGTCGTTTTTCCAACCCCGGTCGGACCAAGCAAAATCATATACTTTTTTTGCTCCGCCGTTTTGACAAACGGAAGCGTCGACAATAGATCGCGCACCGCTTCTTTCGTCCAGGCGGAGACCGCAGCGGGCGACCGGCTGTCTTTGTCGGCATACCACCGTTCAAGCAGGCGATCCATCACTTGGCGGACGTACACATCCGCCATCCCTTGCCGAACGAGGCGCCGTTCCGCTTCCGCAAGCGGCGGAGGATACAAAAGCGAAGACGAGCGGGCGTTGAACTGACGGATGAGCGCCTTGACTTCCTCGATCTCACGGGCAAGCGAGCCGTCTTCCTCCCGCTCGGCCGCCGGCAAAGGGGCAAAGGACGCAGCACTCGGCTGACGCGTCAAAGACGCGGCGGCACTCGGCTGACGCGTCAAAGACGCGGCGGCATCCGGCTGACGCGGCGGCAGTGGATCCGGATCAACGCCGGCCAACACTTCGATCTTTTTTTTCGCAAACAGACCGAAAAATCCGCCGGTCTGCACGACTTTCGAGTGCAAAATGACGGCGTCGCGGCCAAGTTCGGCGCGAACCATTTTCATCGCTTCGTTCATGGACGGGGCGACAAATTTTTTCACTTTCATTCGATTTCCACCATCCCCACGCTTTGAACTTCGACATCCGCTTCAAGCTCGTTGTACGACAGCACCGGAACAGTCGGAAAATGGCGCTCGGTCAGCTGGCGGACGTACATGCGCACCGCCGGGGAGCAGAGCAAAATCGGCGTCTGGCCGGCGAACGGATAGCGTTCAAGCGCCGCGGCGACCGCTTCCACAAACGCCTGCGCCCGCGCCGGCTCGAGCGCCAAATAGCGGCCATGCTCTGTTTGCTGCACGGCGTCGGCGATCGTTTTTTCCGCTCTGCCCGACAGCGTAATGACGCGCAGCGGCTCGCCCGGCACGGCGTACTGCGAGGTGATTTGCCGCGCCAACGCTTGGCGGACGTATTCCGTCAACAAATCGGTGTCGCTGGTCAGGCGGGCAAAATCGGCAAGCGCCTCAAAAATGAGCGGCAAGTTGCGGATCGACACTTTCTCTTTCAATAGCTTGGCGAGCACTTTTTGCACGTCGCCGACAGACAACGGATTCGGCGTCACATCGTCGACAAGCACCGGATACGATTCTTTTAAATGATCGATCAGCTGTTTTGTTTCCTGGCGCCCCAGCAGTTCGTGGGCATGGGCTTTCAGCACCTCCGTTAAGTGTGTCGAGACGACCGATGGCGGGTCGACGACCGTATAGCCAAGCATTTCCGCCCGGTCTTTTACGGTCTCGGAAATCCATTTCGCCGGCAGACCAAACGCCGGCTCGATGGTGTCAATGCCATCAATCGAATCGTCGTCAACCCCGGGGCTCATCGCCAAATAATGGTCAAGCAGCAACTCGCCGCGCGCCACTTCCTCGCCTTTCACTTTGATCCGGTATTCATTCGGCTGCAACTGGATGTTGTCGCGAATGCGCACAACCGGGATGACAATGCCAAGCTCGAGCGCGAGCTGCCGACGGATCATGACGATCCGGTCAAGCAAATCCCCGCCTTGATTGGCATCAGCGAGCGGAATGAGCGCATAGCCGAACTCAAATTCAATAGGATCGATATGCAACAGTTGGATGACGCTTTCCGGGCTTTTCAATTCGTCGGCGGCCGCCGCCTCCTCTTCCGGAGCGGCCAATGCCGCTTCTTCTTGCTTTTGCCGCTCGATAAATCGGTAGCCGCCAAGCGCCAGCAACCCGGCAATCGGCATCGTCAACAAGTCGTTGATCGGCGTAAACAAGCCGAGCAGGAAAATCGTTCCTGCCGTGACGTACAACATTTTCGGAAACGCGAACAGCTGGCGCATAATATCGCCGCTCAAGTTGCTGTCCGACGCCGCCCGGGTGACGATGATGCCGGTCGCCGTGGAAATCAACAGCGCCGGAATTTGGCTGACGATTCCGTCGCCGACCGTCAAAAGCGTGTAGCGCTTCGCCGCCTCCGCCATCTCCATCCCTTGCTCAACGACGCCGATCACCATGCCAAACAACATGTTGATGACGACGATAATGATGCCGGCGATGGCGTCGCCTTTCACGAACTTGCTCGCCCCGTCCATTGCTCCGTAAAAGTCGGCTTCTTGCGCCACTTTTTCCCGCCGCTTTCGGGCTTCTTGCTCCGAAATCATGCCGGCATTTAAATCGGCGTCAATGCTCATCTGTTTGCCGGGCATCGCATCGAGCGTAAAGCGGGCCGCCACTTCAGAGACGCGCTCCGCCCCTTTGGTGATGACAACAAACTGGATGATGACCAAAATCAAAAACACGACAAACCCAACGACGACATCGCCGCCAACGACGAACGTTCCGAACGTTTCAACGACGCCGCCCGCCTCCCCTTTGCTTAAAATCGAGCGGGTGGTTGACACATTCAGCCCGAGCCGAAACAGCGTCAGCACTAAAAGCAATGACGGAAAAATGGAAAACTCAAGCGGCTCTTTCGTGTTCATCGCCGTCAGCAATACAAGCAAGGCAAGGGAAATATTGATGATGATCAATACGCTCAACAGCCATGTCGGCAGCGGGATGACGAGCATGGCGACGATGAGCACGACAAGAAACAATACGGATAAATCTTTGATTTGCGCTTGCATTGTTTTCTCTCCTTGTTGCTACACGTTTCCTTTGAGCCGATAGACGTACGCCAAAATTTCCGCCACTGCCTTAAAAAACGCCTCTGGAATCATATCGCCGACTTCCGTCTGGCGGTAGAGCGCCTGCGCAAGCGGGCGATTTTCGACAGTCACGACGCCATGGGTTTTCGCCACTTCCTTGATTTTCATCGCCATATAATCCGCCCCTTTCGCGACGACGACCGGCGCTTCCATCTTGCCGTCTTCATACTTGAGGGCAACGGCGTAATGCGTTGGGTTGGTAATGACGACATCCGCGTTCGGCACTTCCTGCATCATCCGCCTCATCGCCATCTCGCGCTGTTTTTGCTTGATGCGCGATTTGATGAGCGGATCGCCTTCCGTCTTTTTGTATTCATCTTTAATGTCCTGTTTGGACATGCGGATGCTTTTTTCAAATTCAAACCGCTGATACAAGTAATCAAACAGCGCTAAAAACAAGAGCGCCCCCGCGGCGTACAGCCCCATTTTCACCGTCAAGCCGCCGACGACAGTCAAAGCCTCACCCGGCGTCTTGGAAACGAGCGCCGCAAGCTCGCTTCGTTCGGCCAACAGCGCCGCGAACACGACCGCACCGATGATTCCAGCTTTTAACACGGATTTCAACAGCTCGACCAAGGCGCGCAACGAAAACAGCCGTTTCATTCCTTGCACGGGATTGAGGCGGTTCCAATCCATTTTTAACGGTTCAACGGTGAACAAGGCGCCGATTTGCAAAAAGTTGGCCAACCCAGCCGCCAGCACTGCGGCGGCGAACAGCGGCGCCAAAAGCAAGGATGCATGGGAAAGCCAGTCAAGAAACAGCCGGTGAAGCGAGTCAACCGTCAACGAAGCGGACGCATAATCGGACAAGGCGCGGGCGAACAACCGCAGCAGACCGTCCCGCTCGTACGCCCCGGCCAAGGACAAAGCAAGAAATGAAGCAAGCAGCACGGAAGCGGAGACGACATCACCGCTTTTGGCCACCTGTCCTTTTTCCCGCACTTCTTGCCGTTTGCGAGGCGTCGCCTTTTCCGTTTTTTCCCCAGCGAAAAATTGCAAATCGAGCCGCCACTCGCCCATCTTATCCGCCCCCCAACAGCCGCATCAACTCGCGCAACGAGGCAAACATGAAGTGAAATACGCCGCGCGCCGCGAGCAATATTCCCCCGACTGCCGCCAACAGGAGCAAAAACGCCGCCGCCGTTTTGGCGGAAAAGCCGACCGCGAAAATGTTCATTTGCGGCACCGCGCGGGCGATGATGCCAAGCGCCACGTCGACTAAAAAGAGCGATCCGACAAGCGGGGCGGCCATTTGCACAGCGGCGGCAAACATGGCAGCGAACACCCGCACGACGTACTCCACCGCCGGCCCATCGGCAATGTGCGGCAAGCGGTCAAGCGGCAGCCAATGATAGCTGTAAAACATGCCGTCAAGCAGCAAATGGTGCCCGTCAAGCATAAGCAAAAGCAAAAGCGCCAGCAAATGAAGATACTCGCCAAGCAGCGGGCTTTGCGCTCCAGTTTGCGGGTCGATGACGTTGGCGATGGCAAACCCGATTTGAAAATCGATCAAGCCGCCGGCGACTTGCACCGCCGCCATGAGGATCGCTGCCAGCAGCCCAAGCGCCAGTCCGACGAGCGCTTCTTTTACGACAAGCAATACATACACGCCGTCAAGCGCCAACACCGGTTTGGGCATCGCCCAAAACAACAGCCAGCTGAACAAAAACGCCAATCCGGCTTTATACGAAGCCGGCACGGTCCGGTAGGAAAACAACGGCATCGCCGCGAAAAACGAAGCAGCGCGGACAAAGACGAGCAAAAACGCCGGAAAATAAGTCCATACTTGTTCCATCGCCGATCAGCCTATAAACGAAGCAAGATTGTTGAAAATATCGTGCGCGTACGACACCATTTTCGAGAGCATCCACGGCCCAAAGAACACAAGTCCAAGCAAGACGGCGACGATTTTCGGCACAAACGCGAGCGTCTGCTCTTGAATTTGCGTCGCCGCCTGAAAAATGCTGACGACAAGCCCGACGGCAAGGGACAACAACAAGAGCGGCCCGCAGACGACAAGCACGATATACACGCCTTGTTCAGCAAGGCGGATGATGAAATCGGCACTCATAAACGCCACCTATCTTTATTGAAAACTTTGCAACAATGATTTGACGACCAAATGCCAGCCATCAACAAGGACAAACAATAAAATTTTAAACGGCAGCGAAATCATCACAGGCGGCAGCATCATCATCCCCATCGACATTAAGACGCTGGCGACGATCATGTCGATGACTAAAAACGGAATAAAAATCATAAAGCCCATTTGAAACGCCGTTTTCAACTCACTGATGGCAAACGCCGGCACGAGCGCGGTCATCGGGATGTCGTTGATCGTTTTCGGCTGTTTGGCGCCGCTGTATGATAAAAACAGCGCCAAATCTTCCTGCCTTGTGTATTGGCTCATAAACTGCTTCAGCGGAACAGCCGCCCGTTCATACGCCTCCTCCAAATCAATTTTGTCGGCAAACAGCGGCTGCAATGCCTGGTCGTTGATTTCTTTCCAGGTTGGCGCCATAATGAAAAATGTTAAAAACAGCGCGAGCCCGACGAGCACTTGGTTCGGCGGCATCTGCTGCGTGCCGAGCGCCGTGCGCACAAACGACAAAACGATGACGATGCGCGTAAAACATGTCATCATAATGAGAATGCCGGGAGCGATCGACAAAACGGTGAGCAGCAGAAGAAGCTTCACCGCTGTCGACACGTGCTCGGGAGCCATCGAATCAAACATATGGACAAATTCACTCATCGCCCGCCGTCCCTTTCTTCTTCAACCGATTGAGCCACTCGTTTCGCTTTTCGGCCATTTGCTTCATCTCCTCAGCCAACAGCGCCGAAAACGATGACAGCGAACCGCTTTTCCGCTTTGATTTCGCCGTCCACTCACCGCGAAGGAGGGAGCCAAGCCGGCCCAACTCCGCCATTCGCTCCAACCGTGCGCGATGTTGCTCCAACAGTTCATTCATTTCTTGTTCGTCTTCAATTTCTTTCAGAAGCTGAATCGAATCACCGACACCGATGACGAGCAGCCGACGGCCGACTTTAATGAGCTGTACAGAGCGGTTCGTCCCGACGCTCGTCCCGCCGAGATGCTCGATGACGCCCTTTTGGCTTGAAACAAACGACTGACGGCGGGACATCCACCTTAACACCGCATAAAGGAGAATGAGGACAAAGACGGTCGCGCCGATGAGCCGAAGCACATCGAAAGCGGAAACCGCATCAGCGGCTTGATTCGCTGTCTGTTTTGTCTGTTGCCCGGAAGGAGCTGACTTCCCGCATGAATCGGGATGCTGCAGGCAGTCGGCGACCGTCGGGCTTTGGGCGGCCAATGCCGGCACCGGCCCCAAAGCGATGGCTGCTGCCAGCAAAACGGCCGCCCAGCGCCAAATTGCCATAGTTTCCACCTCTGATCGCTCACCCGATCGTTTTGTTGATCGCTTCGATGACGCGGTCCGCTTGGAACGGCTTGACCACAAAATCTTTCGCCCCGGCTTGAATGGCATCAATCACCATTGCCTGCTGCCCCATCGCGGAGCACATAATGACTTTGGCGTTGCTGTCGATTTTTTTAATTTCCTTGAGCGCCGCAATCCCATCCATCTCCGGCATCGTAATATCCATTGTCACGACATCGGGCCGCGTTTCCTTGTATTTCTCGATCGCCTGCCGTCCATCGGCCGCTTCGGCGACGACTTCATGTCCGTTTTTCGTCAAAATGTCTTTAATCATCATGCGCATAAATGCCGCATCATCAACGACAAGCACTCTTGCCATGTCCCCTAACCTCCCAAACGCCTGTTTATTTTAACTTTGTCAGCCGATCGCTTTGGCTGATGATGTCCGTGATGCGGACGCCGAAATTTTCATCGATGACGACAACCTCGCCTTTCGCGATCAGCTTGTTGTTGACAAACACATCGACCGGTTCGCCGGCCAGTTTATCGAGCTCAATGATCGATCCAGTCGACAGCTGCAAAATTTCCTGCACCGACCGCTTCGTCCGCCCGAGTTCAACCGTCACCTGCAGCGGCACATCAAACAGCAGCTCCAAATTGCGCGCCTCCGTTGCCGCAAGCGGCGGGGCATCGAACTCGACGAAATCGGCGGTTTGAATATGCCGAGCGGCTGCACCCTCCCTCTCCTTGTCCGCGCGCCCAGCCGGCGGTCCATCCGTCGAGCGGCTCGCCGCTTCTGAAGCTGCCGCACCGCCGTTTGCCTGAACGTCAATTGGAACAGGCTGCGGCTCGCGAAACGGCCGGTCGTCCGCCGACGACTTAAGGCTCACTTCCGCTGCCCCCGGCTCCTCAAGCGGCGAGCCGAGCAATTGGGCAACCAATTCTTTCGCGAAATCGATCGGCAACAGCTGCATAATGCTTGAGTCGATCAACTCGCCGATTTTCAGCCGAAATGACACTTTAATGAGAAAATCTTCGTCCGGCAAATATTCCATCCCTTTTCCTTCCGCCAAATCAAGCAGGTGGAGCGTCGGCGGGGAAATATCAACCCGCTTGCCAAAGACGGTCGACATCGACGTCGCCGCTGAGCCCATCATTTGGTTCATCGCTTCTTGAACAGCGCTCAGCTGAATCTCTCCGAGCGGACCATCGGCCGCCGTTCCGTCGCCGCCAAGCATTAAATCAGCGATAATCGCCGCGTCTTTCTGTTTAATGACCAACAAGTTTGTCCCGAGCAGCCCTTCCGTATAGTTGACTTGGATGGCGACATATGGCTGCGGAAATTCATCCGCGACGCTTGTGCGCTCGATAATGGACACGCTTGGCGTCGTAATTTCCACCTTTTGGTTCAATAACATCGACAGGGCAGTGGCCGAACTGCCGAAAGAAATATTGCCGATTTCCCCAAGGGCGTCCTGCTCAAGCGGAGAGAGAAGATCATGAAGCGCCGGAATAGGTCCGTCGCTGTCCATTCCGCGCAACAAAGCATCAATTTCATCCTGCGACAACATTCCATCATTCATCATGGTCGTCTTCGTCCCCCTCGATCATCGCTAAAATTTGCACCGCCAGCTTTTTGTTCCGCTTCCCCGGCTGGCCGATAAACTTTGGAATATGGCCGATTTTGACCACGAGCGGCTCATGAATCGACTGCTCGAGCTGAATGACATCGCCGGCCTCGAGTTGAAGAAATTCATTGACCGTGATGACCGCCGTTCCCAGTTCAGCGATAATCGGCAATTTTGCCGCGCGGATGCGCTGTTCGATCCGTTTCGCTTCCTCGGGGGAACGCTCCTTTTTTTGCGCCTGCATCCAGTAATGCACCGACAGCCGCGGCATAATCGGCTCCAAGACGACATGCGGAATGCACACATTCATCATGCCGCGCGCTTCGCCGATTTGCGTGTTGAGCGAAATGACGACAACGGTGTCGTTCGGCGCAATCATGCGCAAAAACTGCGGATTGACTTCAAAATCGACAAAGAGCGGGTCGACTTCCGCCACCGATTCCCAAGCGTCGCGCCAATGGACAAACGCCTTGTCAAACAAATTGGACATGATGCGTGTTTCAATCTCAGTCAAATGCTCCACTTTATCCATGCCGACGCCGCGCCCGCCCATCACCCGGTCAAGCATGGCGTAAGCGATGTTCGGGTTGACTTCCAAAAGGACATGCCCGCCAAGCGGCGGCACCTCAAAGACATTGATGATCGTCATTTTTGGGATGGAGCGGACAAATTCTTCGTATGGAATTTGGTCGGCCGATGCGACCGAAATTTGCACATATGTGCGCAACTGGGCGGAAAAAAACGTTGTCAGCAGACGGGCGAAATTCTCATGAATGCGCGTCAGGCTGCGGATTTGATCTTTGGAAAACCGGAGCGCCCGCCGGAAATCATACGTTTTGACGCGTCGGCCTTCCTCCTCTTTTTTCAGCTCCTCCGCGCTCATCTCCCCTGCAGAAAGCGCAGCGAGCAACGCGTCAATTTCGCTTTGCGACAATACTTCCCCGGCCGTCATTTCATCTTCCCCCCTTCCAATGACAGGGCTACTGGAGGATAAAAGAGGTAATGTAGACGTTCTCCACTCTCCCTTCTTGCATCAATCCGTTGATCTCGCGCTTCAGCCGCTCTTTCAGCGCCGTCAGCCCTTCTTTTCCTTTAAAGTCGGCCGCTTTCATCTGCGAAAGTTGCTCGATGATCACGTCTTTCATCTGAAAATCGCGTTTCTCCGCCTCTTCTTTTCCTTGATCGCTGTCTGTTTCAATTTTAAATGAGATTTTAATATAACGCCCGTCCGCTAAATTGGTGGTCATTTCCGGAATGTCGATCGATCGTTCCGCTAGTTCATCGGCGCTTGGCGCCCCTTGTTTTTCCGCATGCCCCATCTTCATCACCGCGACAAGCGCCGCCGTTCCGGCCAAGGCGATGACCGCCAGCACAATGATCATCGTTTTGATTGCTTTATTCCCTTTCACTGTCCAATCCTCCTGCTTTCGGTAAGCGAAACACACCAAGCTGCCGGTAAAATTCGCTCGCTCGTGCAGCCACTTGCTCGACCGTTTCGCGCACGACGAATTTTTTTCCGTTCGTCAGCGTCACGGTCGTATCAGGAAACGCTTCAATTTGTTCGATGTACAACGCATTGAGCACAAACCGTTTCCCGTTGAGCTTCGTTAACGAAATCATCGGCCAGCAGGCGCAAGACGCCGCTCACGCCCTACCTCCTATTCTATTTTTTCAAGTTGACAAGCTCTTGCAAAATTTCATCCGATGTCGTAATGATGCGCGTATTCGCCTGGAAGCCGCGCTGGGCGACGATCATCTCCGTGAATTCCTCGGCAAGGTCGACGTTGGACATCTCAAGCGCGCCGGAGACGATGGTTCCTGTTCCGTTCGCTCCCGGCGCCCCTGTCGTTGGCGCGCCGGAGTTGGTCGTTTCGCGGAACAAGTTGTTGCCGGCTTTTTCTAATCCGTCATTGTTTGCAAATTTGGCCAGCTGAATCGTGCCTATCAGCTGTAAATTCCCAGAAGCATCGATGATGTTGACCGTGCCATCGGCTCCGATGCTTAAACTTTTCGCATTAGAAGGAATTTTCAAACTCGTGATTTTCCCAGTCGAATCAGTTCCAAGTAAATATTGGCCATCGGCATTGACAATATAGCCTTGCGAATCGAGATAAAAATTCCCGGCTCTCGTATACATGCGATTGTTGCCGGAAGCGTCGCCGACGACGAAAAACCCGTCGCCGGAAATTGCCAAATCAAGCACGCGGCCGGTCGTTTGCAAGCTGCCTTGCGTATGGACGGTGTCGATCGCCGCAAGCTGCGAACCGAGCCCGACCTGCTTTGGATTCGTCCCGCCGCGGCCGGCACCGGCATTGGGTCCGCTTGCTCCAGAAATCGTCTGGCTCATCAAATCTTTGAAAATCGTTCGTCCTTTTTTAAACCCGTACGTATTGACATTGGCAATGTTGTTGCCGATGACATCCAACTTCGTTTGAAAGTTGCGCATGGCGCCGATTCCGGAATACATGGAACGAAGCATCGGTTCCCTCTCCCCTTTTATCCTTTTTGTTCGACTTTCACGACCGCATCCGCGGCAATCGTTGTCCCGTTATCAAGCCCAAGAGTCACTTGGCCGTCTTTTTGCATGACCGATTGAACGACGGCGCTCATCATCGTCTCGCCGTCTTGCCAGTGCACCGTTTTGCCGATCCATTCGCTGTAGCGCAAAAGCGCATCGCGGCTTGACGCTTGCATCCATTGCTGCATCAAATTGGCGATGTTCATCATTTGCTCAAGCGAGGAGAAGCTCGCCATTTGCGCGATAAAGTCTTTATCTTCCATCGGATTGAGCGGGTCTTGGTTTTCTAGCTGAGCGAGCAAAATTTTGAGAAAGTCGTCTTTTCCTAAAATTTGATTGCCCGTTTTCCGTTCCGGCTGAACCGCGTTTGCCAGCCATAAGCTTCCATCAATCGCATTCGTTGTCATCCTCGTTCTTTTCCCCCTTATGCGTCAGCTTCGATCCCGTCTAGCGCAAACGGGAAGGAAGATGATGGCTCCCGCTTTTGTTTTTGCCGCGATTCGCCCTGCTGCTGTCCTCCTTGGCGGTTCCCGGAATACGGCGGCATAGCGGAGCGGTCATAATCCGACCAAACGGTCCATTTTTCGACCGTGATGGAACTCGCATCAAGCTGCTGAGCAAGCTGCGGCAAATGAGCGTAGAGCAACTCTTTCACCGCGTCGTTCGCCACGAGCAGCTTGGCGGCGAGCTTTCCACCTTCCTCTGTCATTTTCACCGTCACCGTCCCGAGATGTTCCGGATGCAGACGGATGACAAGCTGCATGACACCGTTTGGCAACTTCATCCACCGCGCCGACCTTAGCGCGTGGGCGACTTGATCAGCGACGCTTCCGCCAGCTGACGCCGGCATCTCGCCGATCAGCCCGACAGATGAAGAGGAGGGTGATAAAAGCGCAGGAGGAGTGGTGAATGAAGGAGCGGCCTCGCCGCCATGCCCCTTGTCCCCCCTTTTTGACAGCGAAACGTCTTTTTCGCCAGCCGGACGGACGGAAGAAGCTCCGTTAGGCAGCGCGACAACCGGCCTGTTGCCTCCCTGCTCATGGAATGGACGCTGGTCGCCGTCGCTCAGGAGCGGTGGAAACATCCCTGTTTTTCCGCTGGAAGGCGAAAAAGATTCAGCATCGATATGACCACTTTTCCGTCCGTCGGTTATGAACGCACGTTCAAATCCCGCTTCATCGGCCGCCGGCTGAGCGGCAATCGTTTCTTCACCATTCATCGCACCGACAAACGGAAATGTCCAATGATCACTCGTTTTCCCTTCCGCCTGCTGATCCGCCGCCAAAAGCGGCGCGCCTGCAGCTGCCGAAATTGGAGCAACAGCCCAAGCAGCCACGATGGAAGGGGCAAGCCACAATGATTCGATTTGCGCCGGCTTCTTTTCCGCTGAAGATGGTTGTCCGGCTGCGCCCGTTTCCATTCCGCCATTTTGCCAATCTGGCTCTTTGTTTTTGTTCGACTCCTCTTGAAACAAGCTAGTCTCTGCCCCAGCGGGCAATAACTCTTGTTGCTTGTGCGCAAGCAACGCCGCAAACACGTTTGCGTTTTCCGCCTCTTTTTTCACCGCCATAGCGCCTGCCGATAGCGGCGCGTTTGCTGTGATCGTTACTTTCATTCGGCCGCCTCCTTCCCCATCGCCCTTTTGCTTAACGATGCCAACAGTTTCGCCGCCTGCCCAGCCGGCATTTGTTCCAAAATGGCTGCCGCTTTGTCGCCGTCAATCTGGCTCAGTACACGGAGCGCTTCGCTCTCAGGCAGTTCCGCTAAAATAGCCGCCGCCTGTTTTTCCGACATGGCGTCATACATGCCGGCGACATCTTCTTCCGTCAAGGCCGGCTCGTCAACAGGCTCAGCCTGAGCGTCCGTTTTCCCGCTTGGCGCAGACAGCTGGGCGATTTCCTTTTCCTTTGCCGCCAATTCGTTTTTCAACTGCTTGATTTGCTTTTGTTGGTCGGCGATCGTTCGTTTTTGCTGGTTGATTGTCTGCTGCTGAGCTTCAATCGTTTTTTGCAAAGCTTTCTCCCTTTTGCTCCAGTTGATCCACTCGGAGACAAACGGCGCCTTTATTGTCCACTGCTTTGCCGCCTTGGCCACATCAACGCCGGCAATGTTTAAAATCAACAACAGAAAGGAGGCAGCAAACGCACTCGGAATGACAATGACAAACAACAGCCATTGCCACCAACTCGCCTGCATTTCCTGTTCAACTTTGCTCTCCGCCATCTATACCTCTCCTTGCCTTGCAAAACGTTGAACCGCCATTTCATCGAGCAGGCGGCGTTCCGCTTCCCTCTCAAGCTGCTCGGCCCACCGCTTAATGCGCTCACGCATTTTTTCGTATTTTTTCACTTCGATATTCAATTCCATCAAACGCTGCTGCCGGCGCTGCATCTGCTCGCGCGCCTGCATGACGACGAGCTGATAATGGTCGATCATCCGCTCTAAATTCGCCATATATTGCAGCCTAAGGCGAATGTCTCCAACGGACAGGCCGGCTTGAAGCTGTTCATCCCGAGCCGCCGCGCATTCTTCTTTTTCCTTGAGCAGGCGGTAAAGCGTTTCGGCTGCCTGCTCAAACCGGCGGACCGCCTCCTCGTATTCGCCAAGCGCCTTTTCTTTTTCTTTTTCTTTCATCGCCAGCACTTTTTGCAGCCGAAACGTCGGCGTCACATTTGTTCACCCTTTCATCGTCTGAAAATGGCGCGCGATTTCTCACCGAACCGACAACAAGCGCAACAGGGCATCAATGCTTTCGGCGCGCGTCGTTTTTTCATCGATGTTTTGGCGGCAAAACGCCATCATTTGCGGATAAAATTCGATCGCCTCATCAATTTCTTGGGACGACCCCCGTTTGTACGCCCCGATTTGAATCAAATCCTCCGAATCGATATAAGTGGACAGAAGGCGGCGGAACCGGTTTGCCGCTTCGCGGTGCTCTGCGCTGATCATGTGGGGCATGACGCGGCTGACGCTTTTGAGCACGTTAATCGCCGGGTAATGCCCTTTGTTCGCCAGCTGGCGTTCCAACACAAAATGGCCATCCAAAATGCCGCGCACCGCATCAGCGATCGGCTCATTCATGTCATCGCCGTCAACAAGCACCGTATAAAACGCGGTGATCGTGCCGGAAGCGTTCGTTCCAGCCCGTTCAAGCAGCTTTGGCAGGAGGGCGAAGACCGATGGCGTATAGCCTTTCGTCGTCGGCGGCTCACCGACGGCAAGGCCAATCTCCCGTTGCGCCATAGCGACGCGGGTGACCGAGTCCATCATGAGCATAACATCCGCCCCTTGGTCGCGGAAATATTCGGCGATCGCCGTTGCCGTATAGGCGCCTTTGACGCGCATCAGCGCCGGCTGGTCGGACGTGGCGACGACGACGACCGAGCGGGCCAAGCCGTCCGGGCCAAGGTCGCGCTCTAAAAACTCGCGCACTTCGCGGCCACGCTCGCCGATTAAGGCGATGACGTTCACATCAGCCGACGTATGGCGGGCGATCATTCCCATGAGCGTGCTTTTGCCGACGCCCGAGCCGGCAAAAATGCCGACGCGTTGCCCCTTGCCGACGGCAAGCAGGCTGTCGATGACGCGGATGCCAACTTCAAGCGGTTCGACAATCGGCGGCCGAACGAGCGGATTGGGCGGATCGCGTTCGACCGACACCGGCTTCAGCCCGGGCGGCAACGGGCTCCCGTCAAGCGGTTGGCCGAGCGGATCAAGAACCATGCCAATGAGCGCATCGCCGACGTGCACTTCAAGCGGCCGGCCGGTCGCTTCGACAAGGCAGCCGGGAGCGATATGAGACATGGCGGAAAACGGCATAAGCAAGACGTGCTGTTCATGAAAGCCGACGACTTCGGCGGGAATTTTCCGGCATCCGCTCTGTTCATGGATGTAACAAAGATCGCCAATCGAGCTTTTCGGTCCTTTCGATTCCATCATCAAGCCGATGACGCGCGACACTTTGCCAAACCGTTTATACAAGTCGACAGCGTCTATTTCATCAAGAAGCGCCTGCCAGTTCAGAAAACGCCCCCTCCTTCAATCGCCGGTAGAGCGCCTCGCGCAGCCGCTCAAGCTGTACATCGACGCTCGCCTCGATGCGCCCAAACGGCGTCTCCACGACACATCCATATTCAGGAAGCGCATCGTCCGGGTAGATGAATAGATCAACGCGATGCGGAAACAGAGATTTCAACAGCTCCTTTTGCTCTGCCACTATTTCGTAGCCGTGCGGATGCACATAAACGGCCACTTCCGTTTGCCGGCGCACTTCCTGCAACGCTTGGTGCACGAGCGGCAAAAAAGCGTTTCGATCGCCCTCAAGCGCGGCGCCGATAATGCGTTCGGCCGCTTTTAACGCCACCTCCAGCATCGCCTCAGCCGTCGATTCGATGCGAGCGTAAAATTCGGTGTTCGCTCGCTCCGCCAAGCGGCGGGCTTGCTCGATCAACGCGCGGTGCTCGCTCAAAGCCTCCTCGCGCCCAGCCGCATAGCCGTCTTCATACCCGCGGGCGCGCGCTTCCTGCATGAGACGCTCTTTCTCCCGCTGCCATTCCTCTTTTTCGCGGGCCAACTGCTCGCGCACCGATTCGTAATATTGCTCTGCCTGGCGGCGAAGCTTGGCTGCTTCTTCCTTGGCGGCGGCGACCGCTTCCATCTCCCTCTGCCGATCGTCGACGGACGATGGAAGATCGGAAACATGGCGCTGCACGACGATCGTCTTTTTCCCAGCGCGCGCCGCCAATTTCGGCGCTTTAATGACGTTAGACAATAATATCATCTCCTCCCCCGCGCGCGATGACGATTTCTCCGGCCTCTTCGAGACGACGGATCACGGCGACGATGCGCGATTGCGCCTCCTCGACATCACGCAGCCGAACCGGCCCCATATATTCCATTTCTTCTTTGAACGTCTCGGCCATTCTTGTCGACATGTTGCGGAAAATAATGTTTTTCACTTCGTCGCTCGCTACTTTCAGCGCCAACATGAGATCGTTGTTGTCCACCTCGCGGATGACGCGCTGAATGGCGCGGTGATCGAGCGTCACGATATCTTCAAAGACAAACATCCGTTTTTTAATTTCCTCAGCCAGTTCCGGGTCTTGAATTTCCAAGGCATCCAAAATCGTCCGCTCCGTGCTCCGGTCGACTTGGTTCAGCACTTCCACGACCGCCTCAATTCCGCCGGCTTGCGTGTAATCTTGCACGACGGTCGCGGACAGCCGCCGCTCCAAAATTTGCTCGACTTCGTTGATAATCTCCGGCGATGTGCTGTCCATCAGCGCGATGCGCCGGGCGACATCCGCCTGCATTTCCTGCGGCAGCGCCGATAAAATTTGCCCTGCCTGTGCCGGCTCCAAATACGAAAGAATCAGAGCGATCGTTTGTGGATGTTCATTTTGAATGAAGTTTAACAGCTGCATCGGGTCGGCTTTGCGGGCGAAATCAAACGGCCGCACCATCAGCGCTGATGTCAGGCGGTTGATGATCTGCATCGCCTTATCCGGGCCGAGCGCTTTTTCAAGCACTTCTTTCGCATAGGCGATGCCGCCTTGGGCAATGTAATCTTGCGCCAAGGCGAGCTGTCGAAACTCTTCAAGCACTTCCTCTTTTTGTTCGGCCGTCACTTGACGGACGTTGGAAATTTCTAGCGTCAGCTTCTCAATCTCTTCCTCGGATAAATGTTTATAGACAGAGGCCGACACATCCGGGCCGAGGGAAATAAGCAGGATGGCTGCTTTTTGCCTGCCCGACAGCCCGCCTTTTCGTTCGCGCTTTGCCATACGCCGTTCCCCCTACTCTTCCGATAGCCACGTTTTTAATAGTTTTGCAAACTCATCCGGCTTTTCTTTCGCCAGCCGCTCAAGCTGTCGACGGCGCAACGCTGCCTCCGTCTCCGGCGGCTCCGGCAAATCCGGCTCCGTCGAAAGCGGCGGAGTGAACAAGTGTTCTTCTTCCTCTTCCTCGTCTTCACGGCGGCGGCGCAACCAGAGGAACAACAGCAAGGCAACGAGCAACAGCGCTCCTGCACCGGCCGCATACCACCACCACGCCGGCCGATCCGGCGTTGATTCGGTGAATGTCGGCTTGCCGTTGAATTTTTGCACCGAAACGACGATGCGGTTGTTGATGTCTTGATCAGTGAGCGTTTGCGCCTCGCTTTTGTCAATTGACGTCCGAACGATCGTTCCTAGCAGTTTTTGAATATCATTGACCGTCTCGGGCGGCAGCGAGTTCGGATCATTAGGGTCAGGCGGCTCGACCATCACTTGGATGCCTAGGTCGCGGATTTTATATGGACTTTCGACGATTTGCTTTTTGATTTTGTTTACCTCATTGTTGATCGTCTCTTCGGTTCGTTCATAGTTGCCGTTTGTTGCGCCGTTTGCGTTTTGGTAGCCCGGCACTTCGTTCGCGCCCGTTCCAGCGGCGCCTCCGGGCGGCGCACCGCTCCCGGAGTACGTCTCTTTAATGCGCTGAACGCTGACGGCAATACCTTGCTTCGTTTTCTCGTCCACTGGAGAAACCAAATTTTCTTCTCGTTTCTCCTGCGTAAAGTCGACATCCGCCGTCACGGAAACGACGACTTTATCCTGCCCCATCATCGTGCCGAGCAGTTGCTGCACTTGGCGTTGAATGTCGCGCTCGATCTGCTTTTTGATTTGCTGCTGCGAGGCGAATGTCGTTCCTGTCGAATTTTCGCCGTCGTTTTTTAAATCGTAATACTCAAAAAACTGATTCATAATGACGATATTATCTGTAGAGAGATTCGGAACACTTTTGGCGACGAGATGATAGAGCGCTTTGATTTGCTCGTCGCTGAATTGATAGCCCGGCTTCGTCTTCAGCACGATCGAAGCCGAGGCTTCCCCTTTCTCATCGGAAACGAATACGCTCGGCTGCGGAAGGTTGATCATGACTTTGGCGTCCTCGACGCCGTCGATCGTCTTGATCAAGTTGGCGAGCTCCGTTTGCATCGCCTTCAGCTTCACCATATTGAACTCGTTATCCGTCATGCCGAAGCTCGCGTTTTGGCCGAAAAATGAATAGTCAATGACTCCACTGTTCGGGATGCCTTCAGCAGCGAGCTCGACTTTCAGCGCGTCCACTTGCTCTTTCGGCACTTTAATCGTCGTCCCGCCGTCCGCCACTTCGGCCGGAACGCCGCGCTGGTCAAGCGTTGCTTTAATTTGCCCCGCTTCTTGCGGCGACAAATTGCTGTAGAGGGGCACCATTTCCGTCCTTGTGGCGAAAAAGACGCCGACGCCAACGGCCAAAAGCACGGCCGCTGCCGCAGTGAGCACGAGCCATTTCTGTTTTTTTGTCCGTTCCTGCCAAAACGCGCGAGCGCGGCTCCACCACTCTTTCCATTTCCTTCTCATACAATTCCCCCGATGATCCAATACCTGCCGCCATAGCGCAACAATGGCGGCGGCTTCCGTATGTATTGCGATTCATTGCTGCTACAATGGCATGCGCATCATTTCTTGATACGCCTCGATCGCTTTGTTGCGGATCTCCAGCGTCAGCTGCAGCGTGATGCTCGCTTTTTGCGCGGCGATCATCACATCATGCAACTGAACGTTCTCCCCGCGAACGAGCTTTTCCGTCAGCGCATCGGCTTGAATTTGCGCTTCGTTCACGCGGTTGAGCGCCTCTTTGAAAAATGCGGCGAATTGCTTTTGCGCCTCAGCCGGCTTCGCTGGGGGCGAAACGGCGGAAGACATCGTCAGCCCAATGCGGCTTGCTCCATCAATCATCGTTTATCCCCCTCGCATGCTATTTCCCGATCTCGAGCGCCTTCATGAGCATTCCTTTTGAAGCATTCAACACCGTAACGTTCGCCTCATACGAACGCGTCGCCCCGATCAAGTCCACCATTTCTTTCAGCGGGTCGACGTTTGGCAGACGCACATAGCCGTCGGCGCCCGCATCCGGGTGATTCGGGTCGTAGACGAGTTTAAACGGCGCCGGATCATCGACAATTTCGCGCACCCGCACTCCGCCGTCCACCGCGTCGGCACGGCCGAGCGCAGCCTGCAAATAGCCCGAAAACGACCCGCTGCGCGGTTCAATGATGACCATTTTGCGGCGGTACGGCTCCCATTCGCCGTTGACAAGGCGGGCGCGCGTCGTATCGACGTTAGCGATGTTGGAGGCGATCACGTCCATGCGCAACCGTTGGGCGGTCAACGCCGAAGCCGAAATGTTTAGACTTTGAAACAAAGACACCCGTTATTTCCCTCCTTTAATCACTGTTTTCAACGTTGTAAATTTGCCGTTGAGCCGCTCGATTAAGGCATTGTAATAAATTTGGTTTTCTGCTAGTTTTGACATTTCCTGATCGATATCGACACTGTTTCCATTATGATTGTAACTCACCGTTGTGTCCGTCGTCACGATGATTTTTCCATTTTGTTCGTTTGGAAACGAAAAATGCTTCGGATTCGTCCGTTTGGCCTCAAGCCGAAACGCCCGTTCCAATTCAGCCTGAAAGCGCACATCTTTCGCCTTATAGCCCGGCGTATCGGCGTTGGCGATGTTGTCGGCGATCGCCTGTTGGCGAAGCGCAGCGTAGCGAAGCCCTTGTTCAAGCCAACCGATCGTCGCTGAAAAGAGCGCCAATGGAATCCCCTCTTTTCTCCTATTTTTCGACAATTTCTGCTAGTTTTCATTTTACGGGAAAGAAAACCCAATGTATAGACGGAACTTGGTACTATTTTTCGACGATGCCATTACAGAAAAACGATGCCAAGGATGTTTGTCAAAACAAAAAACCCGCCGGGCCAAAATACCCAGCGGGCTTAGGCGGCTGCGCCGTTCAGCTCGATTTCAATTTTTCAAGTTCGCTTAAAAACTTGTCGTTCAATACTTTAATGTACGTTCCTTTCATGCCGAGTGAACGCGATTCGATCACGCCGGCGCTTTCTAGTTTGCGCAGAGCATTGACAATGACCGAGCGGGTGATGCCGACGCGGTCGGCGATTTTGCTCGCGACAAGCAGTCCTTCCGTTCCGTCAAGCTCCTCAAAAATGTGTTCGATCGCCTCAAGCTCGCTGTAAGAAAGGGAGCTGATCGCCATTTGCACGACCGCCTTGCTGCGCGCTTCCTCTTCAATTTCTTCCGCCTTTTCACGCAGAATTTCCATGCCGACGACCGTCGCACCGTATTCAGCCAAAATGAGATCGTCATTGTCAAACTCGCGGTCAAGGCGCGATAAAATGAGCGTGCCGAGCCGCTCGCCTCCGCCGTTGATCGGAACAATCGTCGTCAAGCCGGTTTTGAACAAGTCACGATTTTCCACTGGAAACGCCGTATATTCGCTATTAATATCAATATTAGGAGACGTTTCCGTAATGTTGAACAAGTTTTTCGTGTATTCTTCCGGAAACTGGCGCTCCTCCAGCATTCGCTTCATCCGTTCGTTTTCAATCGATTGTTTAATGGCGAATCCAAGCAGTTTGCCGCGGCGGCTGACGACAAACACATTGGCTTCAATCACTTCGCAAAGCGTTTCTGCCATTTCTTTAAAATTGACCGGCCGCCCGGCCGCCTTTTGCAACATGGCGTTGATTTTCCGCGTTTTCTCTAGCAAGTTCATTGATTTCATCTCCTCCTCATAAAATAAACTCGCTTAAATCTTTGTTTTTGACGATGCTGCCGAGTTTTTGCTCGACATATTGCGGTGTGATGACGACCTTGTCGATTCCGATGTCCGGCGCCTCAAACAGCAAGTCTTCCAGCAGTTTTTCCAAAATCGTGTGCAACCGGCGCGCACCGATGTTGTCGGTCGTCTGGTTTACTTCAAACGCCACCTCGGCAATCTTACGAATAGCATCGTCAGAAAATTCAAGACTTATACCTTCTGTTGCCAAAAGAGCTTGATATTGTTTAATGAGCGCGTTATTCGGCTCGACTAATATTCTTACGAAATCGTCGACCGAAAGTTTCGCAAGTTCGACGCGGATCGGGAAACGGCCTTGCAGCTCAGGGATCAAATCCGACGGTTTCGCCATATGGAACGCGCCGGCGGCGATGAATAAAATATGGTCTGTTTTCACCGGTCCGTACTTCGTCATGACGGTCGACCCTTCGACAATTGGCAAAATGTCGCGCTGCACCCCTTCGCGCGAGACGTCGGCCGAGCCGGACACCGCTCCGCTGCGGGCGATTTTGTCGATTTCATCGATAAAAATGATGCCGGACTGTTCAGCCAGGCGGACGGCCTCTTGCGTCACTTCATCCATGTCGATCAGCTTTTGCGCTTCCTCGTTGATGAGCACTTTGCGCGCTTCACTCACTTTGAGACGCCGCTTTTTGCGCCGCTTCGGCATGAGGCTGCTCAAGGCGTCCTGCATGTTCATCCCCATCTGCTCAATGCCTGCCCCTTGCAAAAAGTCAAACCATAACGGCGTCTGTTCCTCGATTTCAATCGTCACCATCTCGTTCTCCAACTGCCCGTTTGCCAACTGCCAAGCAACTTGGCGCCGCTTTTGTTCCACCTGTTCATCCTCATGGCTGTAGCTGTTGTCCGCTTGGGCTCCTTGGCCGCCAAACAGCAGCTCAAGCGGATTTTTGATTGTCTGCTTTGGCTTGCCCGGAACAAGCAGTTCAACAAGCCGCTTGTTCGCCTGCTGTTCAGCCCTGTCTTTCACTTCGTTCATTTTTCGTTCTTTCACGAGCCTAACTGACGTTTCCACCAAATCGCGCACCATCGATTCGACGTCGCGCCCGACATAACCGACTTCGGTGAATTTCGTCGCTTCGACTTTGATGAACGGGGCGCCGACGAGTTTGGCGAGCCGGCGGGCGATCTCGGTCTTCCCGACCCCGGTCGGGCCGATCATTAAAATGTTTTTCGGCATCACTTCATCGCGCAATTTTTCATCGAGCAAACTGCGGCGGTACCGGTTGCGAAGCGCGATCGCCACCGCCTTTTTTGCCTCTTTTTGCCCGACGATGAACTGATCGAGCTTTTCGACAATCTGCCGTGGAGTCAACGTTTCCGCCATCATCGGCCTCCTCCTTTTTACAGCTCTTCGACAATAATATGGCCGTTCGTATAAACGCAAATGTCAGCAGCGATCTCGAGCGCCGCCTTGGCAATCTCTTTCGCGGTCATCGAGCCGCCGGCGTACTTCTTCAACGCACGCCCAGCAGCCAACGCATACTGACCGCCCGAGCCGATGGCAAGCATGCCATCATCCGGCTCAATCACTTCGCCCGTGCCGGAGACAAGCAACAAATGCTGTTTGTCCATAACAATGAGCATCGCCTCGAGGCGGCGCAACACTTTATCGCTCCGCCACTCTTTCGCCAGCTCAACCGCCGCGCGCGGCAAGTTGCCATTCCATTGTTCGAGCTTGCCTTCAAACATTTCAAACAGCGTAAACGCGTCAGCGACGGAGCCGGCAAAACCGGCGAGCACGTTTCCTTGGAACAGCCGCCGCACTTTTTTCGCTGTATGCTTCATGACGACCGCATTGCCGAACGTCACTTGGCCGTCTCCAGCCATGGCGGATGCGCCGTTATGGCGGATGGCAAAAATTGTCGTCGCATGAAAGGCTCCCATCATTTCCCCTCCTTGCCTGCGGGTTACGCCCGCGGATGCGCCTGCAAATAAATATGCCGCAGCCGGTCTTTCGTTACATGTGTATACACTTGCGTCGATGACAAATGCGCATGACCGAGCAGTTCCTGCACCGAACGGAGATCGGCCCCTTCGTTGAGCAAATGAGTCGCAAACGTATGCCGAAGCACGTGCGGGCTGATGTTTTGCGTCAGCGCAGCGGCTTCGACAATCCGATCCAAAATATGGCGCACTCCCCGAGGCGTGAGCGGATTGCCTCGGGCGTTGACAAATAAATAGCGGTGGTCCGCCGGCAGCTTTCTTGTCAGTTCGCGTCGGCCCCTATGGATATACCGTTCAAGCGCTTCGCGGGCCGGACGGCCGAACGGAACGTAGCGCTGCTTGTTTCCTTTGCCGTGAATGAGCACGGTTTCCGCAACAAAATCGACATCAGACAGCTGTATGTGACAACATTCACTAACCCGAGCGCCAGTCGCGTACAACAACTCAAGCAGCGCCGCATTGCGCTGGCCTAGGGCCGTATTTTCATCATTGACAAGAAACAATGCTTCTAATTCTTTTGGGTATAAAAAATTAGGAATTTTTTGCTCTTTTTTCGGCAGTGTCGCGAGCGCAAACGGGTTTTCGGCCGCCCGCCCTTCGCGCAACAAAAACTTGTAAAAGCTGCGCAGACTCGAAATTTTGCGGGCGACCGAACGGCTGGCCAACTGTTGCTCGTATAGTTTCGTCAAATATAAACGAACGTCGCTGTAGGACACTTCATTGAGCGCGCCGATTCCTTCCTCATCCATAAACCGGAAAAACTGCTCAATGTCACGCCGGTAACACACAATAGTATATTGTGAATAATTTTTCTCGATTTGTAAATATTCCATGAATAATTGTAACGCAAGTTTCGAATTCTCCATCGCCTCACCCCGCAACGGCTACTACATCGTACCATATTCATCCGCATGAATGCAACTGTTTTTTTATAAAATTCTGAATTGTATCCGATGCCTATTCAAGCTTCTAGCCGCTCTTCATAGTCGCACGCCGTGCATTGCACTTGCACACCTTTTTTCAGCACTTTCTCCACAAGCAGCCCCGCGCATTTCGGACACGGGCGGGCGAGCGGTTTATCCCACGAGACGAAGTCGCAATCCGGGAAACGGTCGCAGCCGTAAAACACCCGCTTTCTTTTCGTGCTGCGCTCGACGATGTTGCCCTCGCGGCATTTCGGGCACTTGACGCCGATTTCTTTGACAATCGGCTTCGTATGGCGGCATTCCGGAAAATTCGAGCAGGCGATAAACTTGCCGAAACGGCCCATTTTGTACACCATCGGACTGCCGCACACCTCGCAGTCAATGCCGGCCGGCTCATCCTTAATCTCAACTGCGCGCATTTCTTTTTCCGCCACTTTCAACCGTTTTTCAAATTCGCGGTAAAACTCGTCGACGACTTTGATCCATTCCACTTTCCCTTCTTCAATTTCGTCCAATTCTTTTTCCATTTTCGCCGTAAACTCGACATCGATAATTTCCGGGAAAAATTCGAGCATCAGCTCTACAACGATTTCGCCGAGCTCGGTCGGGACAAACCGCTTGTTCTCAAGGACGACATAGTTGCGTTTTTGGATCGTATCAAGCGTCGGGGCATACGTCGACGGGCGGCCGATGCCGAGTTCCTCCAACGTTTTGACGAGGCGGGCTTCCGTGTAGCGCGGCGGCGGCTGAGTAAAGTGCTGCTTCGATTCGATCGTTTCGCTCTCAACCGTTTCCTCTTCTTCCAAATCCGGGAGGATACGGTCCTGCTCTTCCGTTTGATCGTCCGTTCCTTCAATATACACTTTCATAAACCCTGGAAATTTCACCTTCGAGCCGCTGGCGCGGAACACGACACCGTTGTTTTCCAACTCGACGCTCATGGTGTCAAGCACGGCGGCCGCCATTTGACTGGCGATGAACCGTTCCCAAATGAGTTTATACAACCGAAACTGGTCGCGCGTCAAATACGGTTTCACTTTGTCCGGATCGCGAAATGCCGATGTCGGGCGAATCGCTTCGTGGGCGTCTTGGGCGTTCGTGCTTTTCTTCTCTTTCCGCTTTTCCTGGTTGACATACATAGCGCCGAACGTCGCCTCGATATATGCCGCCGCCTCTTGCTGCGCCGTCTCGGCGACGCGCGTTGAATCGGTGCGCATATACGTGATCAAACCGACCGTCCCTTCGCTGCCAAGATCGATTCCTTCGTACAGCTGCTGGGCGATCATCATCGTCTTTTTCGTCCGGAAATTCAGTTTGCGCGCCGCTTCCTGCTGAAGCGACGACGTCGTAAACGGCGGCACGGGGCTGCGCTTGCGCTCTCGTTTTGTCACCGTTTTCACCGCAAATGCCGTTCCGTTTAAGCGGTCCAGCACGGCTTTCACATCCGCCTCCGTCTTTAAATCGCGCTTTTGTCCGTCAATACTGTAAAACGAGGCGGCAAACGTCTCTCCTTCTTTTTGAAACGTCGCTTGAATCGTCCAATATTCTTCCGGCTGAAACTCGCGAATTTCTCGTTCCCGATCGATGATGAGGCGCAGCGCCACCGATTGGACGCGGCCGGCGCTTAATCCTTTTTTCACCTTTTTCCATAAGAGCGGGCTGATGTTATAGCCGACGAGGCGGTCGAGCACGCGCCGCGCCTGCTGGGCGTCAACAAGATTCATATTGATCGCGCGCGGCTGCTGAAACGATTGCTGAATAGCATCCTTCGTGATCTCATGAAAGACAACGCGGCAATCAGAGTGAATGTCCAGATCGAGCATGTGGGCCAAATGCCAGGCGATCGCCTCTCCTTCGCGATCGGGGTCGGCGGCAAGAAACACTTTTTTCGCTTTTTTCGCCGCCGTTTTCAACTCTTTGATCACCTGGCCTTTGCCGCGGATCGTAATGTATTTCGGCTCGTAGCCGTGGTCTATATCAACGCCCATTTGGCTTTTTGGCAAATCGCGGACGTGGCCCATCGACGCTTTGACTGTATATTTTTTTCCCAAGTATCGTTCGATCGTCTTCGCTTTCGTTGGCGATTCGACGATAACTAAGTAGTCTGACATCCATCTTCCACCCCTAGGAGGTAAATTGAAATCTTCATTATTATTAATGATTATTGCCGCATTTGTCAAACATGTGCATTACACGTACGGGAATTCATCCAAAATGTCCGCCGCTTCTTGCACTAGTTTTGCCCCGTGCTGAATGAGCGTATTCGGCCCGGCGGATTCCGCCAAACCGATCGGGCCGGGGACGGCGAACACTTCCCGCCCTTGCTCAAGCGCATACGCGGCGGTAATGAGCGAACCGCTTTTTCGCTTCGCCTGCACGACAAGCGTGCCGAGCGACAGCCCGCTGATGATGCGATTGCGCGCGGGAAACTGCCATGCCTGTGGGCGCGTTGCCGGCGGATGCTCAGCGATGACCAACTGTTCGTTCATCAGCCGGGTGGCGAACGGTCGATGTTCTTTCGGATAAATGTGGTCCAGCCCACCGGCGATGACGGCGATCGTCGACCCGCCATGCTGGACGGCGAGTTGGTGGGCGCACACGTCAATCCCAAACGCGAGCCCGCTGACGATCGTAAAGCCGGCGGCAACAAGCGGCGGCACCAATTTGTTCAACGCTTCGATTCCTTCCTTCGTCGGCCGCCTCGTGCCAACGATGCTGATCAGTTTCCGCTCCTGAAGCAAAGCGGAGTCCCCCTTTGCATACAGCACCCACGGCGGGGCGTATATATATTTAAGCAGCGGTGGGTAGTCGGAATCAAATACAGTGATCACACGAATGCACCGGCCCTTATATGTTTTTATCACACGTTGCACATCGATGGAATGCAAATCATGAAAAAAAGCGGTCCATTGAGCGTCGGAAAGCGGAACGAGCGGGCGGAGATCATGAGGAGGCAGAGAAAATGGAGCGGTGAGCGTCGGATCAGCCTTAAGCAAGGAATGAATCGTCTTCCATCCCGCCCCGCGGCAATGATGGAGATGGATAAGTCGGTCGCGGACCGTATCGTACATACTGCTCCCCTTTCTTTTTTCACCTTCAACATGGATCTATAGGTGCAACGAAAACGTTTAACATATCCTTGACGGAAAAGCCGCCTGTCTATTTTTTCGACTGTCGGAGGCAAGCCGCAGGCTTCCTCGTCACGCCTTGGCGTGACGGAAGATCGAACAGCCACCCGCTTCACAGACCCATACATGGGTCTTTAAGCAGCGTTGTTCGGTCGCCCGACAGTCGATCCAATTGCTCTGTAAAAGCGGCAAATGGTAAAGCTTCAAATTGCATCTATAGCATGATATGCAACACCCCGCACGAGGACGTGCGGGGCCAAACCATTAGTGCGTTTTGCATTTTTCGTACAAGCCGCGTTCTTTCAGCACAGAAATGAGCGTTTCGCCGATGACGGCCGGCGTTTCCGCCACTTTAATGCCGCATTCGGTCATTTTTTTGATTTTCTCTGCGGCCGTGCCTTTGCCGCCGGAAATGATCGCGCCGGCATGGCCCATCCGTTTGCCCGGAGGCGCCGTTTGCCCGCCGATAAAGCCGACGACCGGTTTCGTCATGTTCGCTTTCACCCATTCGGCCGCTTCTTCTTCCGCCGTGCCGCCGATTTCGCCGATCATAATGACCGCGTACGTTTCTTCGTCTTCATTAAACGCCTTCAACACATCGATGAAGTTTGTGCCGTTGACCGGGTCGCCGCCGATGCCGACCGCCGTCGACTGGCCGATGCCGGCTTGCGTCAGTTGGTGAACGGCTTCGTACGTCAGCGTGCCGGAACGGGAAACAATGCCGACATGTCCTTTTTTATGGATATAGCCCGGCATAATGCCGATTTTGCACTCTTCCGGCGTAATGACGCCCGGGCAGTTCGGGCCGATGAGGCGCGTCTTTTTGCCCTCCATGTACCGTTTCACTTTCACCATATCAAGCACCGGAATGCCTTCGGTGATGCAAACGACAAGGTCGAGTCCCGCGTCGACCGCTTCCATGATGGCATCCGCAGCGAAGGCCGGCGGAACGTAAATGACCGAGGCGTTCGCTCCCGTTCTTTCGACCGCTTCCGAAACAGTGTCAAACACCGGCACGCCTTCGACTTCCGTGCCGCCTTTGCCCGGCGTGACGCCGCCGACGATGTTCGTCCCGTACTCGATCATCTGCTTTGTATGGAACAGCCCTTGCGAACCGGTAATCCCTTGCACGATCACTTTCGTGTCTTTATTGACAAAAACGCTCACGTGTCTCCCTCGCTTTCTTAACGTACTAGCTCGACGATTTTTTGTGCTCCGTCCGCCATCGATTCGGCCGCAATAATGTTTAAGCCTGACTCTTGCAAAATCTTTTTCCCAAGCTCAACGTTCGTTCCTTCAAGCCGGACGACAAGCGGAAGCGTCAAACCGACTTGCTTCGTCGCCGCGACGATGCCGCTCGCGATGACATCGCATTTCATAATGCCGCCGAAAATGTTGACGAAAATGCCTTTGACGTTCGGGTCGGACAAAATGATTTTGAACGCTTCCCTTACTTTTTCCTCGCTGGCGCCGCCGCCGACATCGAGGAAGTTGGCCGGCTCGCCTCCGTAATATTTGATGATGTCCATTGTCGCCATCGCCAAGCCGGCGCCGTTGACCATGCAGCCGATGTTGCCGTCAAGAGCGATGTAGTTCAAGTCGTATTTCGACGCTTCGACTTCTTTCGGGTCTTCTTCATCCAAGTCGCGGTATTCAAGGATGTCCGGATGGCGGTATAAGGCGTTTGAATCGAAATTCAGCTTCGCATCAAGCGCCATCACTTTGCCGTCGCCGGTGACGACAAGCGGGTTGATTTCGGCGATCGAGCAGTCTTTATCGACAAACACTTGGTACAAGCCCATCATAAATTTGACCGCTTGGTTGACGAGATGCTTCGGAATGTTGATGTTGAAAGCCAATCGGCGCGCTTGGAACGCTTGGAGCCCGACGGCTGGATCGATGTATTCTTTAAAAATTTTCTCCGGCGTTTTCGCCGCCACTTCTTCGATTTCCGTTCCGCCTTCTTCCGACCCCATTAACACGACGCGCGAGGTGGCGCGGTCGACGACAAGGCCGATGTAGTATTCTTTTTGGATGTCGCACCCTTCTTCAATCAACAGCCGTTTCACTTCTTTTCCTTCCGGGCCGGTTTGATGGGTGACGAGCACTTTGCCGAGCAATTCGCTGGCGTATGTACGGACTTCCTCGAGGCTTTTTGCCACTTTCACCCCGCCCGCTTTGCCGCGCCCGCCGGCATGAATTTGCGCTTTGACGACACACACCGGCGCGCCGAGCTCTTTCGCCGCTTCGACCGCTTCATCCACCGTGAACGCGACGCGGCCGTTCGGCACGCTCACACCATAGCTTCGCAAAATTTCTTTTGCTTGGTATTCATGAATGTTCATGCGCCAACCTCCTATGTATAAAATCAAAAAAGTCTTAGCGCTTTCATTTTATACCTAACATTTCGCGCTTGTCCACCGTTTCGCCGCAAAATTAAGAAAGCGGGGAATAGGAAAATTATCCCTTCCCCGCTCTTTCTCCTTTCGCTTCCTGATCAAGCTGATACAAAAACACGAACAATTCAGCCACTAAGGCGTACAGCTCCTCCGGGATCATTTCGTTGATCTCCACTTTCCCCAGCAGCTCAACAAGCGTCGGATCTTGGCGAATCGGCACGCCGTGCTGCCGGGCGGCGGCGATGATCGCTTCGGCGACCTTGCCAACCCCTTTCGCCTTGACGATCGGAGCTGCGTCAAGTGCCGCATCGTAAGACAAGGCGACTGCTTTTTTCCGCTCCTCGTTCATGCTTGGCAATCCACCTCGCTGCAACTGTCGGCAAACAGAAAAACGGAAGGCGGAGGAGGGGCGGAACGCGTTGCCTTTACATCAATGCCTGAAAGCGCATAGCCGTGCGCCTGAAACCGCTCTTTGACAAGCGGAGCCATCCGAGCGGCAGCAACCGCCAACCGCGGATCATCGTGAAAAATGGAGATGTGGACGATCCGTCGTTGCACGCGCATATCAACGATCACCTCTCCCAGCTCTTCAAGCGTCAGGCAACAAACAATGCGGTTGTAATCGGCATCAAGCGGCCCGCCTTGTTTCCTCCTTCCTTGCCAGCACACAGCAAAATCGCTGCTGCGGCCGCCAAGCGGCAATGGAAACGAAATCCATACGTGCTCAATGAGCCCATCGCCGCCAGCAGCGATGGCCATGCCATCGAGCTGGTCGAGAATCGCTTCGGCCGCCCTCTTGGCCCCTTCGCTCCCCGATTCATGAAGAAAGCGAAGAAGCAGCCGTTTCAACGACGGGGCGGAAGGCAAATCCTCGATTTTCCCAACACGGACGAGCGCCGCCTCGTCCTCAAGCCCAAGCCGCACGGCCGCTCGCCTCAGCCAGCAAAACAGCGACAGCGCCGGATCTCTCGTCGCTCGAGCGGCCGCCCACAACTTCGCTTCCGCGGCGGGCAGCGCTCCGCTTTGATAGGCAGCATCAAGAGCTGCCCACCGTTCCAAAAACGCCTCCTCGTCCGTCAAGCCGAGCTGCCGAATGATATCGGCAAACCGGCGGCATTGCACCGCCTCCCGAAGCGCCAAGCGGCGGTCCTCCGGCAACGGGGCGAGCCCAAGGCGGGCAAGAAGCGCGCGGGCCGTTTCGGCCTCTTCCTCCCCTGACAGCAACAAACGCACGGCCGCCTCGTAAGCGGACAGCGGCGGTGAAAGAAACTTCTCCATCGCCCGGCTGAGCTCAAGCGCCGCCGGATGGGCGGAAAGGGCGGCAATGGCCGCTTTCAGTTTCCCCAACCCCTCAGCGAGCGGCACCCCGGTTTTGGCTGCCCATAGCGCGCGAAACACGGCTGAAGAGAACGGCAGCCGGCGGCGAAACAAATGGGCGAGCACGTCTTCGGCCGCGTCCGGCTGGCCGGTCTCTTTCACCGCTTCAGTCAGTGCGGCAATTTCCTCTTTCGTTGCAGCCGCGCCAGCTTTCAGCGCTTGGCGGAGCACCGGCAGCGCCGCATCCGGCAGTTTCCACGCTTTTTGCCACCGGCGCACCGCCTCTTCACCTGACGGAGCAGACGCCGGTTCGGAAAGGGGAATGGCTTTCCAATAAATTGTTCCTTGTCGTTCGTGAATTTCAAACAAATACAAACGTCCGACGGCAAGCGGCGCCTCCAAACGGGCGCGCACAAGCTGTCCGCCAGCGCGGACGAGCGCCGCCCGCTCCCCGGTTTCCATCTCCTCGACCCGCTCCACTCGGCCGACGACGGCCTGCCCCGGCTGAAACCGCCGGCTGGATGTCGCGTCGCGGACAGCGGTCGTTGGCATTGTCCGCTCCATGCGCTCGACCATTTCGTCCCATCCCTTCTTCTAGAGCTGCTCGCTCGCCTTCAGCACCTCCCTCACCGGTGCGAACGAACGACGGTGCTCAGGCGTAACGCCGTAGCGGCGGATCGCCTCGAAATGTTCCGGCGTTCCGTAGCCCATATGGCGCGCGAACCCGTATTGTGGATAGCGGCGATCCAGTTCTTTCATCCACCGGTCGCGCGTCACTTTGGCGATGACCGACGCAGCGGCGATTGAAGCGCTGTTGGCGTCTCCTTTTATGAGGCGCTGTTGCGGCAGTGGGCACGGCACCGCCATCGCATCAACAAGCAAATGTTCAGGCGGCGGGGAAAGGGCGTTCACCGCTTTCGCCATCGCTTGCCTTGTCGCTTCGTAAATATTCCTTTCATCGATCTCCGCCGCGCTGACGATGCCGATGCCGATGGCGACGGCGCACGCTTCAATTTGCGCAAACAATGCCTCGCGCTTTTCCGGCGTCAGCCGCTTCGAGTCGTCAAGCCCCGGCAAATAGGCGTCTTTCGGCAAGATGACCGCGGCGGCGACGACCGGGCCGGCCAGCGGGCCGCGCCCGGCCTCATCAATGCCGGCGATCCGTCTAACGCCAGCGGCGTATAGTTCCCTCTCATAACGCATTAGTTCTTCCCACCGCTGCTCGATGGCGTGCCGGCGCGCTTTCTGCCTTTCAAAACGGGCAAGAAGCGCCTGCACGCTTTTTCGCTCATCCTGCCGCAGCATCTCCCAGCGCGGGTCGTCCGCGCCAAGCTTCGGAAGCAGCGCTTCAATGTCTTTCACCGTATACCGCTTCATGCTCCTCTCCCTCTTCTACTTATTACTATCGGCTCTGTTTGGCCGACCGTAAAGCACCGCCGGCAAAAAACGCCCGCCGGACGCGCTACGTCCGTGAAGCGGGCGTTTCAAAGCTTAAGCGGCCTAATTTTTCCGTGCGGATGTCATACAAAACGATGTCAGCCACTTTATCGTAGTCAACAGCGCCGCCTGACGTCAAGCAGCCGCGCCGCCTTCCGATGGTGTCAAACAAGGCGACGATGTCATCAGGAATGTCATCAAGGCCGTAGCGCTCCGCAAGCCGGTTGGGATAGTGAGTCGACAAAAAGCGGAGCGCATAGACGGCGACATCCTGCAAGTTTAAAATTTCGTCCTTAATGGCGCCGGTCACCGCCAACTTGTAGCCCACGTCCTCATCCTCAAATTTCGGCCATAGGATGCCTGGGGTATCAAGCAGCTCCATTTCTTTGCCGACTTTGATCCATTGCTGCGCTTTTGTCACCCCCGGCTTGTCGCCGGTTTTCGCGATATGGCGGCCGGCGAGCCGGTTGATCAGCGTCGACTTGCCGACGTTCGGGATGCCGACGATGAGCGCCCGAACCGGGCGCGGGTTTTTAATCCCTTTCGCCCGCATTTTCTCGAATTTGTCTTTCACCATCTCTTTCGCTGCCGCCGCGATTTGCCGGACTCCTGTTCCGCTTTGAGCATCGATGGGCAAAGCCAGCCGCCCTTGATCGTGGAAATAGCGGATCCACTGTTCGGTCACCGCCTCATCGGCCATATCAGCCTTATTGAGCAAAATGAGGCGCGGCTTTTGTCCGAGAATCTCGTCGATCATCGGGTTGCGCGAGGACATCGGCACACGGGCGTCAAGCAGCTCAAACGCTACGTCGATCAACTTTAATTTTTCTTGCACTTCCCGCTTGGCCTTCGCCATATGGCCGGGGAACCATTGAATCACTGTCATTGGCATCACCTGCCTCGTTTATTTCACAATCCGGGCGTCAGCCAACGGCCAATACACAAGATTCGCCTTGCCAACGACTTTGGACATCGGAATGAAGCCGATATGGCGGCTGTCTTTGCTGAAACGGCGATTGTCGCCCATGACAAACAAATGCCCCGGCGGCACCGTGCTTCGCCCGGTCAGTTCCTCCAAAGTGAACGATTCCGTCAGTGGACCGCCGTCGGACAACTGCTTTTTATACTCGTCCAAATACGGCTCTTCATACGGCTTGCCATTGATATAGAGCGTATCATTTTTGTATTCAATTCGGTCGCCCGGCAGGCCGATGACTCGCTTAATATAGTCTCTCCCTTCTTCGGCGTGAAAAACAATGATATCGAAACGGTGCGGCATGCCGATTTTATACGCCAGTTTATTGACGATCATCCGCTCATGGTTATGTAATGTCGGCATCATCGAATAACCGTCGACGATGATCGGAGCGAAAATAAAGTAGCGGATGCCCCCGGCGAGCAAGACGGCAACGACGATCGCTTTCATCCATTCACGCCATTCGCTTTTTTTCTGTTCCATTGTCCACCCACCTAAATCAAAGTTTGCAGTCGTGGATCACTACCGTAATCATCATTGGCGGTAGTGAAAAAAGGAGCTTGAAAGCAAGCTCCTTTTCCGCTGTGATCCACCGTTGTCCATTATTGCGCTGCGTTCGTATTTTCCTTGATGCGCGCCGCTTTGCCGCGAAGTTCGCGCAAGTAGTACAATTTCGCGCGGCGGACTTTCCCGCGGCGGATGACTTCCAGCTTGGCGATTTTCGGCGTATGCACCGGGAATGTGCGCTCAACGCCGACGCCATAGGACACTTTGCGGACCGTGAACGTTTCGCTGATGCCCGCTCCGCGCCGTTTAATGACGACACCTTCAAACACTTGGATGCGTTCGCGGTTGCCTTCGACGACTTTCACATGAACGCGCACCGTGTCGCCCGGGCGGAAATCCGGCAAATCCGTCCGCAGTTGTTCTTTCGTAATCTCTTGGATTAAATGATGCATCATGATCCACTCCTTCCACAGATGTTCATGCCAATGATCTCTTCATTGCAGCGGAACATCGTTTTCCATCCTCAAGCCAATCGCTTAAGGTCACACAAAAGACATGATAGCATAAACTGTTGACTCAGGCAATAGCTATTCGCGCTCCTTTTCCCACTCTTTCAGCCATTGCTTTTGCTTGTCTGTAAGCGGATATTCATCGAGCAAGTCCGGACGGCGCAAAAACGTGCGCCGGAGCGATTCCTTCTCGCGCCACTCGGCGATGAGCTGATGGTTGCCAGAAAGCAGAATATCCGGCACTTTCATGCCACGGAAATCGGCCGGTCTTGTGTATTGCGGATACTCAAGCAGCCCGGAGCTGAACGAGTCATCGACCGGCGACGCCTCATTGCCGAGCACCCCGGGGAGAAGACGGACGACGCTGTCGACAATGACCATGGCGCCGAGTTCCCCGCCTGTTAAAATATAGTCGCCGATCGAAATTTCATCGGTTGCTAAATATTGGCGGATGCGTTCGTCATACCCTTCGTAATGGCCGCAAATGAGCACCAAATGCGTTTCTTTCGCCAGCTCTTCCGCCTTTTTTTGCGTGTAGCGCTCGCCTTGCGGGCAAAGCAAAATGATGCGGGCGCCAGGCGATCCAGCCGTCACGTGTTCCACCGCGTCAAAAATCGGCTGCGGCTTGAGCACCATGCCGGCGCCGCCGCCATACGGATAATCGTCGACCGTTTTATGCTTGTTGTCGGCAAACTCGCGAAAATCAATAAGGCGGATGTCGACGGCCCCTTTTTCTTGCGCCTTCTTTAAAATCGACTCGCTCAACACCCCGGAAAACATGCCGGGAAACAACGTTAAAATATCGATCCGCATCACTCGAGCAGCCCTTCCATCGGCCGGATGATGATCGTTTTCCGATCCGGATCGACGTGCAAAACGACCTCGTCAATGTACGGAATGAGCGCTTCCGATCCGTCTTCGCGCCGGACGACCCAGACGTCGTTCGCCCCTGGAGTCAAAATTTCCTTTACCGCGCCAATGGTCTCCCCGCCTTCTGTCACGACAGTGCAGCCGATGATCTCATGGAAATAATATTCCCCTTCCGCGAGTTCGCCGAGCTGGCTTTCCGGCACCTTCAGCATCGCTCCCTTAAACCGTTCCACATCGTTGATGCTGTCATAGCCTTCAAACGACAACAAGTCAAACGATTTATGGACGCGGTGGCTTTTCACCGTGACTTCAATCGGTTCCGTGTCCCGTTCGCGGAAAATGTACAGCTTGTTTCCTTTTTTATACCGTTCTTCAGGAAAGTCGGTGCGCGAAATGACGCGCACTTCGCCGCGAATGCCGTGCGTATTGACAATTTTTCCGACATTAAACCATCGTTCCATCGCTTTCATCCCTTCTTAGCGAATCTCTTTGACGACGCCGTCTTCAATGATGATGGCGCGCGTTTTTGTCACCTCTTCCCAACGGTCGCCGACGTTCACCTCAACGAGCGCCTCGACTTCCCGCTCTTTCAATTCGCTCCCTAACGGTAGCATATGTAATTGTTCGAGCTGAAACTCAAGCAGTTTCATTTTCTCCATCCGCTCGTCGATCTCTTTGGCAAAATATTGTTTCACTAAAGCGGGCGGATAGTTTCCGCTTTTCTCCATTCGTTTCTGTTCAAAACGAAGCTGGTCGCACTCGCGCTCGAGCTGCTGCTTGCGCGCCAAAAACGCGGCGGCAAGCTCTTGTTTGCTCCGTTCGGTGACGATTTGCCGCACCTCAACCGTTTGAATGAGCTTCATCCTCTTCCCCCTTTTGACACGGAATGAACGGCACCCGGGCCATTTTTGCGCCCTTTGGCATCATATCAAAAAAGGGAGAGGAACATCCTCACCCTTTGTCTTTCACTTGCACAACAACCCGCTTTGGCGATCCGGCCGCGGCGGCGGCAACGACCGTGCGAATCGCCTGGATCGTCCGCCCTTGTTTGCCGATCACTTTGCCAGTGTCGTCTTCATGCACGGACAGCTCATAGATGACGGCCGTCTCTTCTTCGCGGCGTTCAACCGCCACCGCCTCCGGATGATCGACAAGCGCCTTGACGATCGTTTCAATGAGCGGCTTCATGTGCATCTCGCTTATTTGCCGTATTTCAAGTTATGGAACTTCTCTAAAATGCCTTGCTTCGACAGCAAGCTGCGCACCGTATCCGATGGTTTGGCGCCGTTTTGCAGCCATTTGAGCGCCAATTCCTCATCGATTTTCACTTGCGCCGGCTCAGCGACCGGATCGTACGTGCCGATCGTTTCGATAAAACGACCGTCGCGCGGCGAGCGCGAATCAGCTACCACGATGCGATAGAATGGTTTTTTCTTTGTCCCCATGCGTTTTAAACGAATTTTTACTGCCATAGTCAGTACGCACCTCCGTATAGAGTTCACACAAGATAGTATATTAACAATTCTTTTTCCGTTTGTAAAGGTTTTTCGCTTAACAGATCTTCATTTACATAAATGGAAAACGGAATCCTTTCTTTTTCCCTTTTGGCATATTCGTCATCATTTTCATCATTTTTTTCATCTCGTCAAATTGCTTCAAAAGCCGGTTTACTTCCTGCACCGTCGTGCCGCTTCCTTTGGCGATCCGCTTTTTGCGGCTAGCGTTGATGATTTCCGGATGCGTTTTCTCTTCTTTCGTCATCGAGCGGATGATCGCCTCAACGCGGGCGATTTGCTTTTCATCGACTTGGATGTTGGCGAGCCCTTTGATTTTGTTGGCGCCCGGCAGCATTTTAATCAGTTCGTCAAGCGGTCCGAGCTTGCGCACTTGGCCGAGCTGCTCCAAAAAGTCGTCAAGCGTGAAGGTGGCCGTGCGCATTTTTTGTTCGAGCTCCTTCGCCTTCTCTTCGTCGACGGCCGCCTGCGCTTTTTCGATGAGCGTCAGGACATCGCCCATGCCTAAAATGCGCGACGCCATTCGCTCCGGATGGAACGGCTCCAAAGCGTCAAGTTTTTCGCCCATCCCAGCAAACTTGATCGGCGCTCCGGTGACGGCGCGAATCGACAGCGCCGCCCCGCCGCGCGTGTCGCCGTCCAGCTTCGTCAAAATCACCCCGGTGATGCCGAGCTGCTCATGGAAGCTTTGTGCGACATTGACGGCATCTTGCCCGGTCATGGCGTCAACGACGAGGAAAATTTCATCCGGCTTGACCGCTTCTTTCATTTGCTTCAGTTCATCCATGAGCGCTTCATCAATGTGGAGGCGGCCGGCTGTGTCGATGAGCACGTAATCATAATGCTCTTCTTTCGCCCGCTCGAGCGCCTGTTTCGCGATTTCAACCGGATTGGCGTGCTCGCCTAACGAAAAGACAGGCATGTCGAGCTGCTTGCCAAGCGTCTCAAGCTGTTTGATCGCCGCCGGGCGGTAAACGTCGGCAGCCACCAGAAGCGGCTTCCGGTTATGCCGTTTGCGCAGCAAGTTGGCCAGCTTCCCGGTGGTCGTCGTTTTCCCGGCCCCTTGCAACCCGACCATCATCACAACGGTCGGCGGTTTCTTCGCGACAGCGATTTGGCTTTGCTCACCGCCCATTAACGCCGTCAGCTCTTCCTTGACGATTTTGATCACTTGCTGGCCCGGCGTTAAGCTTTTCATCACTTCCTGCCCGACAGCCCGCTCGCTCACCTGTCTGATGAAATCTTTGACGACTTTAAAGTTGACGTCAGCTTCCAAAAGCGCAAGGCGCACTTCGCGCATCATCTCTTTGACATCCGCTTCGGTGACTTTCCCTTTGCCGCGGATGCGGTTCATCACCTGCTGCAAACGTTCAGACAGTCCTTCAAACGCCATGGCGGCCACCCCCTTTTTTAATCAAGTTCGTCAAGCTCGCGGACTAGCGCCGCCAATTCGGCGTCAGCGCCGTAGCGCCGGCTGATGTAGTCTTTCAGCCGCTCGATGATCTGCCGCCGCCGTTCATATTTTCGCAGCAGCCCGAGCTTCTCTTCATACTGCTCCAGCATCGCTTCTGTACGCCGGATGTTATCGTACACCGCCTGGCGGCTCACCTCATATTGTTCGGCAATTTCCCCGAGGGAGTAGTCGTCCAAGTAGTAAAGCGCCATATAGTTGCGCTGTTTCGGCGTCAACAGCGCTTGGTAAAAATCGTATAAATAGTTCATGCGCATCGTTTTTTCCAGCACCGGACTCTCCCTCCCTCATTGTTAAGTAAAATACCTTTACAAAAATGTAGTGTACCGTCTTTTCGGCAAGGTGTCAAGGGATGGAACGGACAAAGGGCTTATCGGTTACACCCCCGTGGACGTAACAACAAAGGGCGCTCCATTGTTTTGGGAGCACCCTCTGTTGGCTTGTTTATGATTCCAGCAAATCAGCAAACAATCCGTAGACGTACTGTTCTGGATCGAACACTTGCAAATCGTCCATCTTCTCGCCGAGGCCGACGAGTTTCACCGGGATGGCCATCTCGTTGCGAATGGCAAGCACGATGCCGCCTTTCGCCGTGCCGTCAAGCTTCGTCAACACGATGCCGGTCACATCGGTCGCTTCTTTAAACAGCTTGGCTTGGCTCATCGCGTTTTGCCCGGTCGTCGCATCCAACACAAGCAGTACTTCATGCGGAGCGCCCGGAATTTCGCGGCTGATGACGCGTTTCACTTTTTCGAGCTCTTTCATTAAATTCACTTTGTTTTGCAGCCGCCCGGCCGTGTCGCATAACAATACGTCAACGCCGCGCGCTTTCGCCGCTTGAATCGCATCATACATGACCGCCGCTGGATCGGAGCCGGCCGCCTGCTTAATGACGTCGACCCCAACGCGCTCGCCCCACGCTTCGAGCTGCTCGATCGCCCCGGCGCGGAACGTGTCGCCAGCTGCCAACAAGACGGATTTCCCTTCCGATTTCAGCTTATGGGCGAGCTTGCCGATCGTTGTCGTTTTACCGACGCCGTTGACACCGACGAACAAAATGACCGTCAGCCCGCCTTCTTGTATATTCAAAGCGGAAAGTTCTTTGTCATCGGCGCCGGCGCGGTAAATGTCAACGAGCTTTTCGGCGATGACGTCGCGCATTTGCGCCGGGTCTTGAATGTTGCGGCGCTTCACTTCCATTTTCAGCTCATCGACAAGTTCCATGACGGTCGTGACGCCCACATCCGCGGCGATCAAAATTTCCTCAAGCTCTTCAAAAAACTCTTCATCCACTTTCCGATAACGGGCGATGAGGTCGTTCACTTTCCCGGCGAGCGAATTTCGCGTTTTTGACAGCCCTTCTTTAAACTTTTCGGTTACGGCATCCGCTTGCTTTGTCCATTTTTCTTTCCATTTTTGAAAAAAACCCATCCAAAGCGCCTCCTTTCCATTATGACCGCACGAGCTCCTTCGAATCTTCCAAACGGACGGAAACAAGCTTTGAGACGCCCGATTCTTGCATCGTGACGCCGTACAGCACGTCCGCTTCTTCCATCGTCCCTTTTCGATGGGTGATGACGATAAACTGCGTGTCGCGGCTGAACCGTTTTAAATATTGGGCATACCGCTGCACGTTCGCTTCATCAAGCGCCGCTTCGACTTCATCAAGGACGCAAAACGGCACCGGACGCACCTTTAAAATCGAAAACAAGAGGGCGATCGCCGTCAGCGCCCGTTCGCCGCCGGAAAGCAAGCTTAAATGTTGCAGCTTTTTCCCCGGAGGCTGAGCAACGATGTCGATCCCAGTCTCAAGCAAGTCGTTCGGATCGGTCAGCCGCAAATCGGCGCGCCCGCCGCCGAACAGCTCGCCAAATACCTCGCCAAAATGGGCGCGGATTTGTTCAAACGTCGCGAAAAATCGTTTTTTCATTTCATCGTCCATTTCATCAATGACTTGGTGGAGCGTCGCCTTCGCCTCTTCCAAATCGGTTTTTTGCTCGCTTAAAAAGCGGTGCCGTTCGGAAACTCGTTCGTATTCATCGATCGCCCCCAAGTTGACGGTGCCGAGCTCCTCCATGGCGCGCTTGATCAGCTTCACCCGCTTGCGCGCCTCATCGGCGCCGATCTCAAGCGGGTACGCGGAGCGAGCCGCTTCAAACGACAGCCCATACTCTTCGCGCAGACGGACAAGCAAATTCTCAAGCTCCACATCAAGCCGGTTCAACTTTACTTCTTCGTCTTTCACGACATCGGCGAGCTGTTTATGCTGCCGCTTCGTCTCTTTCCATTCCTGTTCCAAATGTTCAAGACGGCGTTGGAAATCGAGCCGCTGTTCGCGACGGCTCGCAATCAGCTCCAATGTCTTTTGCTTGTCCTCAAGCTTTTGCTTTCGCAGCTGCTCAATCTCTTCCTCGTTCCATTCCGGCGCCTCCATTTCCGCATCCAAAGCGGCTCGTTCGCGCTCTGCTTCTTTGAGCCCACGGATCGTTTCGGCAAGCTCCGCTTCCCATTCTTCCACTTTCCGGCGTGCATGTTTCACGCGCTCTTTCGTTTCCGCCAAGGCGATTTTTTGCTCCGTGATCGCTGCCTGGAGCGCCTCTTTCGTCGTTTGCTCCGTCTGTTTTTGCGCCTGCAGCCGGCTGATGTCGTCATCGATCGCCTGCAGTTTCTCGGCAAGCTGCTCAAGCTGCCTGTCAATGGCGCCGAGGCGGCGGTTGAGCTCTGCCATTTCGCGCTCGTCGTTCGCCTTTTCTTCATCATACAGTGCGAGCCGCTCGTCGATCCGTTTTTTCTGCCATTCGAGCTCGCGTTGCTCGTCCTTTTGTCTTTGCAGGGCCTCCCGAAGCGCCGCAACCTCTTCTTGCAGCGCGGCCGCCTGCGCTTCCTGCTCCGCCAGCTCGTGTCGTTTTGCGGCAACAGCCCGCTCAAGCCGAGCGATCGTTTCATCCATTTCCTGCAGTTTGACCGAAAGCGTCTCAAGCTCGCGGTTTCGACTTAGCAACGACGCGGTCTTTTTCGCCGCCCCGCCGCCGGTCATCGCCCCGCCAGGGCTGACGACATCACCGTCCAATGTCACGAGGCGATAGCGATAGTGAAGAAGCTTGGCCAGCTCATTCGCGCCTTTTAAATCGGCTGTCACGATGACATGGCCGAGCAAATGGGCGATCGCCGCCCTATAGGCGCGGTCGTATTCGACGAGCTCGCTTGCGATGCCGACAAACGCCGGATGGCGGTCAATCGCCGCCCGCTCCCGTTCGGAAAGCGCGCGCGCTTGGATGACGTCAAGCGGCAAAAACGTCGCGCGCCCGTAGCCGTTCGTTTTCAAATAGTGAATCGCTTGCCGCGCCGCCTGTTCGCTGTCAACGACGATATGCTGCATCGCCCCGCCGAGCGCCGTTTCAATCGCCGTCTCATAGCGGTCCGGCACGCGAATGAGCTCAACAATGGCGCCATGAATGCCGGGCAGAAGGTCGCGCGCCTTTAATACTTCTTTTACTCCTTGGACAAAACCGGAATAATCATGTTGCATCTCTTCCAACCATTGCTGGCGCGCTTTGGTTTGCTGCCGGTATTGGCGCGCCTGATGCAGCAACGCTTCATGCTGCTCGAGCTCCGTTTTTTGCGCTGCGAGCGCCGCGGCGAGAGCGGCTTGTCTGTTATGCGCTTCCGTCAGCGCCTGTTCGAGGCGGGTCTGCTCGGCCCATAAAGCCGCCCGCTTCTGCTCGAGCTGTTCACGTTCGGCGAGATGGCGGCGGTTCGCTTCATCGAGCGCCGTCCGTTTGGCATGCAGCTTGCCAAGCGCCTGCTCCACATGTGCGCGTTCGTTTTTCAACGCCGCCTGTTCATGAACAAGGTCGATGTAATCACCTTTTCGCCGCTCGATTTCTTCTTCAATGTCGGCTTCATGCGCCGAAAACAAAGCCTGTTTTTCTTTCAGCTCCCGCTCGAGCGCTGCGGCGCCCGCCTCAAGCCGGGCGAGTTCCTCCCGCTCGGCATGCAGCTGCTCCGTCAAGCGGCGCCGTTTCGCAGCCAGTGCAGCCGTTATGTCGTCCAGCTGCGCTTTTCGCCTCGCGGCATGCTTTTTTCTCTCTTTCAATACTTCTTTCCGCCCTTCGAGCTTCTCAAGCTCTTCGCTGGCTAAAAGAAGCACTTGCTGCAAACCGTCGATCGATTCGTCAATGGCGGTCATTTGATCGCGGAGCTGTTCGATTTGGGCTTCCATTTTCTGCAACGCCGCCGCCAGCGCCACTTCGTCCCGCTGGTGCCCATCAAGCGCTTCCTTCAACTCATTCCATTGCCCGCGCAGCTGCTCGATGTCGTGAACCATCAGCGCCACTTCAAATCTCTCGAGCTCTTCGCGTTTTTCCAAAAACTCTTTGGCGAGCGACGCCTGCATGCGGAGCGGCTCAAGCTGCTGTTCGAGCTCGTGCAAAATATCGTTGACGCGGTGCAAGTTGTCTTGCGTCTCCGCTAGCTTCGCCTCCGCCTTTTTTTTCCGCAGCTTGTACTTCAACACGCCGGCCGCTTCTTCAAAAATCGTGCGCCGCTCTTCCGGTTTGCTGCTTAAAATCTCTTCGACCCGGCCTTGGCCGATGATGGAAAACGCCTCCTTGCCGAGCCCGGAATCGAGAAACAAATCGACGATGTCTTTCAAACGGCACGGCTGGCGGTTGATGAAAAACTCGCTCTCCCCCGAGCGATAGACGCGCCGGGTCACGCTCACTTCCTGGTACTCAAGCGGCAAAAAGCCGTCTTCATTGTCGAGTGTGATCGTCACTTCAGCCACATTGAGCGGCTTGCGCGATTCGCTGCCGGCGAAGATGACGTCTTCCATTTTCGCCCCGCGCAACGATTTTGCTGATTGCTCACCGAGCACCCAACGGATCGCATCGGTAATGTTGCTTTTGCCGCTCCCGTTCGGACCGACGACCGCCGTCACACCAGGGACAAACTCGATCGATACACGGTCGGCGAACGATTTAAAGCCGATCACATCCAATCGTTTCAGGAACATGGTATGACGCCTCACCATCTTTCCACTGTGATCCACCACAAACACCCCGGAGCCCTTTTTGGAAACCGAGACGTTCGATCTTTTCATCCTACCATATGAGCTATCGAAAAAAACGCCTTTCTTCCCCCGCTCAAGGCGCGCATGTTCATCGAAACACCCATGAGCAGCGTTTGCTCTCCATCCCTTCGCACGTTCACAGAAAAAAGACTGACGTAACAGCGCCAGCCTTCACTGCTGATCGGCAGCCCGCAACGTTTCGAGCGCCATTTGCGCCGCATGTTGTTCGGCTTCCTTTTTCGAGCGGCCGACGCCGATGCCAAGCTCTTGGCCGTTTAACGCTACGCGGGCGACAAACTCCTTGTTGTGGGCCGGACCTTTTTCCTCCAAAATGGCGTATTCAAGCGTTCCGCTGCCGTCCCGCTGCACCAATTCCTGCAGCTGGCTTTTAAAATCCATCACATGAGAAAAAGCACCTTCATCAATTTTCGGAAACATCGTTTTCTCCAAAAAGCGGATGACCGCGTCCATTCCTTGATCCAAATACAAAGCGCCGATGAACGCCTCAAAGACGTCTGCCAAGAGCGCCGGACGCGTCCGCCCGCCGGTCAGCTCCTCGCCTTTGCCGAGCAAGACGAGCTCGCCGAACGACAGGGCGTTGGCAAATTTCACAAGCGACGGCTCGCAGACGATGGCCGCCCTCAGCTTCGTCAATTGCCCCTCGCTCATATGCGGGAACTTTTGAAATAAATATTGAGAAACGGTCAGCTCCAGCACGGCATCGCCTAAAAACTCAAGCCGTTCATTGTCTTCGTGAAGCCGCCGCCGATGCTCATTCACATACGATGAATGGGTGAACGCTTGAATCAACAGCTTTTCGTTTCGAAAGGTGATGCCGATTTTGTTTTGCAGCTCTTGAAACTTCGCCCGCCTCTTTTCATGGATGCGCTCTTTATCTTTTTGTTTTGACATAAAAATGCCCTCCGACTTCGTTCCAGAACAAAATGGCCGTGTCTTCTTCTATTATATCCGTTCTCCGGTCCGCTACGCGAGCGGGAATCGTGCGCTTTTTTCCGCAAGGCCCGCCGAGCATCCCTGAAAAAGCAGAGAAAGCCCCGTTCGAAGCAACGGGACTTTGCAAAAAAGCAGCATTACAGACGACTTTTTATGTAGTTCACAGCGTCTCCGACTGTGACGATTTTTTCCGCCTCTTCATCGGAAATTTCCATGTTGAATTCATCTTCAAGTTCCATGACGAGTTCGACGATGTCGAGCGAGTCAGCGCCCAGGTCGTCCTTAAACGACGCTTCGAGCGTCACTTGCGATTCGTCAACCCCCAGCCGGTCAACGATGATTTTCGTTACACGTTCCAATACATCGGCCATTGCGTTCACCTCCCTTCATGATTATAGTCGATTGGCAGAAAAAATACTAGCGCTGTTTTTCTTACGGCATCACCATGCCGCCGTCAACATGAAGCGTCTGTCCAGTCATGTAGCTCGCGGCGTCGGAAGCGAGGAAAGCGACGACGCGGGCGACATCATCCGGCTCGCCAAAGCGGGCGAGCGGAATTTGCTTTAACATTTCCGCCTTCAGCTCCGGGCTGAGCGCTTCGGTCATATCGGTCGTAATGAATCCTGGTGCGACGGCGTTAACGGTGATGTTGCGGCTGGCGAATTCGCGCGCCGCCGTCTTCGTCAGCCCGATGACGCCGGCCTTGGCGGCGACATAGTTCGCCTGCCCCGGATTGCCGATCACGCCGACGACCGAAGCAATGTTGACGATCCGCCCATAGCGCTGCTTCATCATCGGGCGCGTTGCCGCCTTCGTACAAAGAAATACTCCTTTTAAGTTCGTGTTAATCACGGCATCCCATTCTTCTTCTTTCATCCGCATCAATAAATTGTCGCGTGTAATGCCGGCGTTGTTGACCAAAATATCGAGGCGGCCAAAATGGTCAATCGTCGTTTTCACCATGCGCTCAACATCTTCAGCGCGGGCGACGTCCGCCTGCACGGCGATCGCTTCGCGGCCGAGCGAGCGGATGGCCTCGACAACTTCATTCGCTTTCGCCTCGCTGCCGGCGTAATTGACGGCAACGTTCGCCCCTTGGCGGGCAAGCTCCAGAGCGACCGCCCGGCCAATGCCGCGCGACGCCCCGGTCACAAGAGCAATTTTTCCTTCGAGCATCGCTTTATTCCCCTTTCAGCGCCGCAACGGTCGCTTCGAAGGAAGCAAGATCGTTCACCGCATAAACGCGGGCGTTGCGGTCGATTTTTTTCACAAGGCCGGACAACACTTTTCCCGGACCGATTTCGACAAACGTGTCGACGCCAAGCGAAAGAAGCGTGCGCACCGACTGCTCCCAACGCACCGGCGAATACAGTTGTTCAATGAGAAGGCGGGCGATGTCCTCTTTTTTCGTCACCGGCTCAGCAGTCACATTGGCGACGACCGGAATGACGGCGTCACGAATCACCAAACTGTCAAGAACCGCTTTCAGTTTTTCTGCCGCCGGCTTCATGAGAGCGGAGTGGAACGGACCGCTCACCTCAAGCGGAATGACGCGTTTGGCGCCGCGTTCTTTCAAAAGCTGAGCCGCTTTTTCCACTCCGGCTTTCGAGCCGGAGATGACAATTTGCCCCGGGCAGTTGAAGTTGGCCGGCTCGACCGGATCGCCTTGGGCGGCGATTTCATTTGTCACTGCTTCAAGCGCATCAGCGTCCATCCCAAGCACCGCCGCCATCGTCCCTTCACCGGCCGGCACCGCTTCATCCATCAGCTCACCGCGGCGGCGCACCGCGTAGACGGCATCGGCAAACGACATGGCGCCGGCGGCGACAAGCGCCGTATATTCGCCTAAGCTGTGGCCGGCAACATAGTCCGCTTTCAGCCCAGCGCCGTCGACAAGCTGGAGCAAGGCGATGCTGGCGGTCAAGAGCGCCGGCTGGGCGTTATATGTCAACGTCAGCTCTTCTTGCGGTCCGTTGAACATGAGCTTGGAAAGCGCGAATCCAAGCCGCTCGTCAGCCTCCGCGATGACGGCACGGGCGCGGTCGTCATGCTCGGCAGCGTCTTTCGCCATGCCGACCGTCTGCGATCCTTGGCCAGGAAATAAAAAGGCGATTTTCCCCATTTTTGATTCCTCCTTTACCGATTATGCCCGTTCCAGCTCCGCTCTGATCGTGCCGATGACATCATGAACCACCATCTCTCGCGCCTGGCGGATGGCGTGGAAGATGGCGTTCGCATCGGACGACCCGTGCGCTTTAATGACCGGAGCATTTAAGCCAAACAGCGCCGCGCCGCCATACTCCGAGTAGTCCATCATTTTTTTCAGCCCGGCGAGCTTTGGCTTGAGGACGGCGGCGGCCAGCTTCGCCGCGACGCCGCTTGTCAGCGTCTGCTTGAGCAAGGAAAAGAGCGCCAGCGCCGTCCCTTCAATCGTTTTTAACGCAACATTGCCGGCAAAGCCGTCGGCGACGACAACATCAGCCACTCCTTGCAGCAGATCGCGCGCTTCGACATTGCCGATGAAATGAAGGTTCGTTTCCTTGAGCAAGGCAAACGCCCGTTTCGTTGTTTCGTTTCCTTTTTGGTCTTCCGTTCCGACGTTCAGCAAGCCGATGCGCGGTTTTTCGACGCCGCGCACGTTCTTTGCGTACACATGTCCCATCAAAGCGTATTGCTGCAAATGTTCCGGCTTTGCATCGACGTTGGCGCCGACATCCAGAAAGACAAAGCCGCGCCCATCCAACGTCGGCAGCGTCGGGGCGAGCGCCGGGCGGTCGATGCTGGCTGCCCGCCCGACGACAAACAGTCCGGCTGCCATGAGCGCCCCGGTATTGCCGGCGGAAATGCAGGCAGCGGCGCGCCCTTCTTTCACTTCTTCCGCCATGCGCACCATCGACGAGTTCTTTTTGCGCCGCACTGCCCGCACCGGCTCATCATCTGCTTCGATCACTTCGTCGGTGTGGATGATCGAAATGCGCTCTTCACCCGTCACATGCGGGCGAATTTTCTCTTCATCGCCAATCAGCGTAATCTCGATGTCAGGGAAATGGGCGGCGGCCATAAGCGCCCCGCGCACGATTTCGCCCGGGGCATGGTCTCCACCCATGGCATCAACCGCGATATTCATTGCTGTCCCCATCCTTTTTCTCTATGTTTGAACGATACATTTCAAACGTACCAGAAAAGACGAGCTCCTGGCCGACGTAGCTGTTCACCTCGACGATTGTGCGCCCGTGCGCCGTTTTTCCGGTCACTTTCGCTTTGGCTACGACCCGCTCCCCTTCTTTCACTTGGCGCACAAAACGAATGGTCGCTTTCGCTGTCAGCGCCAGTTCATCATGGATGACAGCGACGGCAAGCGAGTTGGCCTGAGCGAACAAATGATGGCCGCGGGCGATGCGGGTGCGCCGAAAGACGTGCTCCTCTTTCACATCGAAAATCGAAATGGCGCTCGCATCCGGCTCGATGTCAATAATGTCGCCGATCACTTCTTCAAGCGGCAACGCCCGCACTTTATCAGCGAACGACTGGCGGGCGACATTCTTGATGCGCTCACGCAGTTCGGGAATCGACAGCTCAAGCCGATCAAGGCGGATCGTCTGCACGCTGACCGAAAATTTTTCGGCGAGCTCTTCATCGGTGATAAACGGGTTTTCCCGGATCGTCTCCTGCAACAACCGTTGCCGTTCGCGTTTGCTTTTTCTCATCGATTCGTGACACCGTCCGATTTTATGACTAGGTACTAAAAGTAATATATAATATCAAAAAACGAAATGCAAGCACAAAAAATGAACAGCGCCACATGCTGTCGGCCGCTGTGGATCCGACGCCCCCCTCGCCAAACGGCTTTCTGCTCCATCCTCGAGGCTCACAAACGAAATAGTGGGACAGGCATCTCCTGCCTCCTCCGTCCGAACAATAAAAATATAGGCTTTCACTGGCCAAAAAATCAATTACCATAAAAAACAGCGGGGCGCGAATGCGCCGGCGCCTCCTCCCCTGTCTATTAATCTAGCTTTTCCCCATCGAGTATGCCGGACGTTTCCAGCTCGGCGCGCAGCCCGGCGTACGCCTCATCGCGCCAAAACGCGGCCGAGGAAACGAGCTTGGCGGCATCGCGGTGGGCGACTTCCAAAATGCGGTAATCATGCACTGGATCGCCGTAGCGGAATTCCGGGAGCCCGCTTTGTTTTGTACCGAAAAAATCGCCCGGACCGCGCAGCTCCAAATCTTTTTCGGCCAACACAAACCCATCGGCCGTTTCCGTCATGATGCGCATTCGTTCTTTGCCGACTTCCGATTTCGGGTCGGCGATCAAAATGCAGTACGACTGGGCGTCGCCGCGCCCGACCCGCCCGCGCAGCTGATGGAGCTGGGCGAGGCCAAACCGTTCGGCGTCGTAAATGACCATCACCGTCGCATTCGGTACATTCACGCCGACTTCAACGACCGTCGTCGAGACGAGCACATGGATGCGGTTTTCGCTGAACGCCCTCATGACGCGTTCTTTTTCGTCGGCCGACAGCCGGCCGTGCATCAAGCCGATCTCATATTTCCCGCGATAATAATGGACAAGCTGGCTATGGACATCGATGGCGTTTTGCACATCCAATTTGTCCGACTCCTCAATGAGCGGACAGATGACATACGCCTGATGACCACGGCGCAATTCCTTTTCGATAAAATCGAGCACGCGGGAGAACTGATGATGCTTCACCCAATACGTCTCGACTTTTTTTCGTCCGGCCGGCATTTCATCGAGCACCGATACGTCCATGTCGCCGAACGCCGTAATGGCGAGTGTGCGCGGAATCGGCGTCGCCGTCATCATCAATACATCCGGTGCATGCCCTTTCTCACGCAAAACGCGGCGCTGTTCGACGCCAAACCGGTGCTGCTCGTCCGTAATAACGAGGCCGAGCCGGCGAAACTGCACTCCTTCTTGAATCAAGGCGTGCGTGCCTACGACGATATCAATTGTTCCTTCTTCCAGTTCGGCAAGCACTGCTTTGCGCTGCTTTCCCTTCACTGAGCTTGTCAAGAGCGCGATCGTCACATCCGTATCGGCAAACAGCTCGGCGAGCGAGCGGGCGTGCTGTTCAGCCAGAATTTCCGTCGGCACCATCAGCGCTCCTTGAAATCCGGACAAAGCGGCGGCGTAAAGAGCGACAGCGGCAACGACCGTCTTGCCAGAACCGACGTCGCCTTGCAAAAGCCGGTTCATTTGCCGCGGCGAGCGCATGTCCGCCAAAATTTCGCCGATGACACGGCGCTGGGCGTTCGTCAAGACAAACGGCAATCCGGAAAGAAAGGACGAAAGCCGCTCTTCAGAAAACGAATGAACGACGCCGCGCCGCTCATCGCGCATCAATCGACGGAGCGCCTGCATTTTCAGCTGGTACAACAAAAACTCCTCATAGATGAGCCGGCGCCGCGCCTGATGCAATTCTTCGCGCGTGCGCGGAAAATGAAGGGCGCGGAGCGCTTCTTGTTTGTCGACAAGGCGATAAGCGCGGCGCAAAGCGGGCGGCAACGGGTCGGGAATGTGCTCGCCAAACTGTTCGAACGCCGCTTTCATCAACCGGCGCATCGTTTTCACCGTCAGTGGGCTGCGCACGGAGTAAACCGGCTCGATGCCGGTGGTCTCCGGAGCCGGTCCGAACCGAAGCTCGTAGGCGTTGATCGTTTGCCGATGCCGGTCCCATTTGCCGATCACCGTCACCGTCTCGTTCAGGGCGATTTTTTCCTTCAAATAGGGACGGTTGAAACAAACGACGGTGATCAAGTAGCGATCGGCCAGCATGCGGAAGGAAAGGCGCGATTTTTTCTTTCCGTAATACGTCAACAGCGGGGCACTGTATACTTTTCCTTCCACTGTCACTTTTTCTTCATGGCGGACGGCGGCCAAATCTTTTTGTTCGTAATCATCATAGCGGTACGGGGCGTACGCAAGCAGCTCACCGACCGTCGCGATGCCGATGTCGGCAAGCGCCGCCGCCGTCTCTTCACCGATGCCTTTGACCGCCGTCACCGGCTGCTGCATCGCTTCGTTCACTTCGATGCCGCAGAAGCGCCGAAAATGCGGGCCGCAATGGCGCGGCCAGTCGGCGTCGCGGCCAACCCCCCTTGCGCCGTTTCTTTGAGCACCACCGGCATGGCTGCACCGATGCGATACATCGCTTCAATCACTTCATCGCACGGGATGCGGCTTTTAATGCCGGCTAGCGCCATATCCGCAGCGATCATGGCGTTCGCCGCCCCCATCGCGTTCCGCTTGACGCACGGCACTTCGACCAGGCCAGCAACCGGGTCGCATACTAATCCCAACATATTTTTTAAGGCGATGGCCATCGCTTCGGCCGCTTGAGCAGGCGTCCCACCGGCCAGCTCAACCAGCGCCGCGGCGGCCATGCCGGCCGCCGACCCAACTTCGGCTTGACAGCCGCCGGCGGCGCCGGAAATCGAGGCGTTGTTGGCGACAATGTAGCCAAACGCCCCGGCTGTAAACAAAAACTCAATCATTTCCATTCTTGTCGGCCGCAGCTTCTCTTTCACGGCAAACAGCGTCCCCGGGACGACGCCGGCCGCCCCAGCCGTCGGCGTGGCGCAAATGACGCCCATCGCTGCGTTCACTTCGTTGGTCGCCATGGCTTTGCTGACGGCGTCTAAAATCGTCTCTCCGGACAAAAAACGGCCGCCCTCAATATAACGCTGCATCCGCACCGCATCTCCGCCCGTCAATCCGGAGCGGGACACAACCCCTTCGAGTCCCCTCTCGACGGCGCGCTCCATGACGGCTAGATGGTGATCCATTTGCGCGATCACCTCTTCCCGGCTTCGCCCGCTCACTTCCACTTCCTGACGAATCATCACTTCAGCGATTTTGATGCTGTCCTTTTCGGCCAACGCCACAAGTTCAGCCACATTGCGAAACATTTGATTCCCACCTGTCCTCTCTCCATCATGGCTTATCTTCTTTGATGCACATCAACATGAAACCGATTTCTTTTCAATCCGCAAGCTTCGCCACTTGAATGATGTTCGGCAGCTGCTCCAATTCTTGAATCAGATCATCGGTCAACGGCTGGTCAACTTCGATCGCCATGAGCGCCTCTTTCCCTTTCTCCTTGCGCGACACTTCCATATGGCCGATGTTGATTTTCTGTTTCGCCAACACCGAAGCCACCGCCCCAATCGTCCCATACCGGTCATTATGCATAATGAGCAGCGCCGGATGGTGGCCAGACAGCTTCAAGGCAAACCCATTCAATTCGACGATTTCGATTTTGCCGCCGCCGATCGAAATGCCGACGAGCTCAAGCTCGCCTTCATCATCGCCAATCCGCAGGCGCGCCGTATTCGGATGATGCGGAATCGCCTCCTCGGCGAAAAACGACACATCTACACCTTCCGCTCGGGCGATCTCAAGCGCATTCGGAAGACGTTCATCGAACGTGTCAAACCCAAGCAGCCCGGCGACAATGGCAACGTCGGTGCCATGCCCCCGATACGTTTCGGCAAATGAGCCGTAAAACGAAATGCGCGCCCACGTCGGCTTTCGGCCAAACAACTTGCGCGCAACCAAACCGATGCGCACCGCCCCGGCCGTATGTGAACTTGACGGCCCGACCATCACCGGGCCAATGATATCAAAGACGCTTTTGTATTTCATCTCCGCTATTCCTCCACAAAACAGAAAAATAAGAAAAATAGAAGGGAATGCTCCCTTCTATTATTCTAACATATTATTCGACGGAAATGATAAATGGATACAGCGGCTGCTTTCCGTTATGCACTTCCACTTCGACCCCGTCATGTTTTGTTTCCAAATAGGCAACGACTGTTTCCACATCGATCTCCGTTGCGTCTTCGCCGTACAAAATGGTCACGATTTCGCTTTCTTCATCAATGAGCGCATCAAGCAGCCGCTTCGTTACGGCGAGTTTGTCTTTGTCAGCGGCAATAATGCGGTCATCCCATAACCCCATGTAATCGCCCTTTTGAATCTCGATGCCGTCAATCGTCGTATCGCGCACGGAAAATGTCACTTGCCCCGTTTTCACTCGCGACAGCGCCGCCGTCATCGCCCGCTCATTTTGCTCGGCCGATTGCGCCGGATTGAACGCCAAGAGCGCCGCCAGACCTTGCGGAACCGTTTTCGACGGGATGACGATCACCCGCTGTTCGGAAAGCTCCGCCGCTTGTTTTGCCGCCATCACAATGTTTTTGTTGTTTGGCAGCACAAACACCGTTTCCGCGTTGGCGAGGCGGATGGCGTCAGCGATTTCTTCCGTGCTCGGGTTCATCGTTTGCCCACCTTCAATGATGGCGTGTGCACCGATGCTCCGAAACAGTTCAGCCACGCCAGCGCCCATGGCGACGGCGACGATGCCGTACGGCTTTGCTTCCTCTTTGGCAACGCCAGGAAGCGTTTTTGCCTCCTTGCCGACGATGTTGGCATGTTGTTCGCGCATGTTTTCAATTTTAATATTGATCAAGCTGCCGTAGCGTTGACCGTATGTCAGCACCTCACCCGGCGTTTCCGAATGGATGTGCACCTTAACAAGCTCTTCATCCGCGACAACGAGCAAGGAGTCGCCGAACTGGCTTAACTCGCGGCGGAACGTTTCTTCGGAAAACGGGTGCTCGGCCAGCTTTTCGGGCTCAAAACGGACCATAAATTCCGTACAGTAGCCAAACTCGATCTCATCGGCATGAATATGGCTTTGCGCGCTTTGATGGTGCACCATTTTCACTAGATCGTCCATCCGCGCCTCAGCGCGTGCGGCGCTCACGATTTCTCCTTTCAAAGCAGCAAGAAACCCTTCATAGATGTATACGAGCCCTTGACCGCCGCTGTCGACGACACCGACTTCCTTTAAGATCGGGAGCAATTCGGGTGTGCGCTGCAGCGCCGCTTTCGCCTCGGCGAGCGCCGCTTCCATCACGGCGATCACGTCGCGTTCTTTTTTTGCCACCTCCACCGCCTTGCGCGCCGCTTCTTTGGCAACGGTGAGGATCGTCCCCTCAACCGGCTTCATCACCGCCTTATAGGCTGTGTCCACCCCCGCCTGCAAAGCGGCGGCGAATTCGAAGCTGTTCACCGCTTGTTTGCCTTCGACTGCCTTGGCAAATCCGCGGAACAGCTGCGACAAAATGACGCCGGAATTGCCGCGCGCCCCCATCAACAGCCCTTTTGCCAGCGCCGCGGCGACGTTGCCGATATGGTCGGAGGCATTCGCCTTCACTTCTTTCGCCCCGGACGTCATCGACAAGTTCATGTTTGTTCCTGTATCGCCATCTGGAACCGGAAAGACGTTCAGCGCATCGACCGTCTTGGCGTTGTTCGCCAAATGTGCGGCCCCTTGCTGCACCATATCGGCAAATCGTCTTCCGTCAAGCGTCCTCATTGTCACCGGCTAACTCCTCCTTACTACGGGTTTGACACCCGAACCCCTTGAACGTAAATATTGATCGACTGAACCGCCAGCCCGAGCGTCTGATCGAGCGTGTACTTCACTTTCGACTGCACGTTATGAGCGACTTCGGAAATTTTCGTTCCGTAGCTGACGATGATGTACATATCGATATGTACCTCGCCGTTTTCTTCGCGGACAATAACCCCTTTGGAAAAATTCTCCCGGCGCAAAATTTCCGACAGCCCATCGCGAATTTGGTTTTTCGACGCCATTCCGACAATGCCGTAGCAATCGACGGCAGCTCCCCCCGCGATCATCGCAATGACTTCATTGGCGACTTCGATGCGCCCGTATTTCGTTTGCCATTCGATCGACATGCTCGTTCCCCCTTTGCGTATCTCGCACAGCTACCCCTATTGTACTATAACGCTTTCTGTTTTCAAAGCGCTTCCCGTCCGCCCACTAGTATTATTTAGCCGAAAACTGAAATATATGTCAAGGACAGTTTCTTGAAAGAAAACCGCACGTCTATTGCAATCCCTACAGTTGTATGGTAAATTATAATAGTGTTTTTAGAGGGATGTGAAAGCAAGGAGGGAAAAACGATGGCGAAGTGCTTCATTACCGGCAAGAAGAAATCGTTCGGCAACTCGCGTTCGCATGCCATGAACGCCAGCCGCCGCACATGGAAAGCCAACTTGCAAAAAGTGCGCATTTTAGTTGACGGCAAACCGAAACGCGTTTGGGTTTCGGCGCGCGCGCTGAAATCTGGAAAAGTGAAACGCGTCTAACGGCCTAACGAAAAGAAGCCGCCCAAAAGGTTGCAACCCTCCTTTTGTTCGGCGGCAACAAAAAAGCACCAAAAATGGTGCTTTTTTCTTATCCTTTTTTAAATGCGTTCAACACCGCCCGCACGATTCCGCCTAAAAATCTCGGCAGCTTGATCGTATAAAACTTCATCCCGATTCCCTCCTCACACCGATCATAACGAGCTTCCCGCCATTTCCTTATCCATTATATTCCGTCATAAGCCAAGCGCGACTACGGGCAGCCGGCAAAATCGCTGCTCCTTATCATCATTAATATGCCTTCTGAAAACGAAAAAGTACCGGAAGATTGGATAAGTTCGTTACTAATACATAATGTCGAACCGCGGGAAATATGACAGTTTGTTAGCGGATATTTAAATCCGATAAGCGTAAGCTCCGCCACTGTTTCGGAAATCGGGATGTATGACACATAGCGGTATCGATCGTCGCGCGCAACCGTATGCACGCCGGGCAGATGGACGGTGAGCACGTTTTGCCGGTCGATGAGTTCAATGGGCCGCCCGGCGTACTTTAACAGCAGCTCAACGTTGCCAAACAAATGGTCAAGCCGCCCGCCGGTCGCCCCAAACAGACGGATGGCCCCATCTGTCTGCCTAACCGCCCAGTCAAGAGCGATCTCCATATCCGTTTTATCTTTTTCCGCCGGCCAAATGTCAAGCTCCGGCAGCATCTCCCTTAGCCGCTTGACCTCCTCTGCCGGCAGCGAATCAAAATCGCCAAACGCCCGCACCGGACGGAGTCCGAAATCCAGCAGCGCTTTCGTACCGCGGTCGACGCCGACCCACTGCACATCGTTCCCATCATACGAGCGCAAATCGGGAAGAAGGTGGCGCGGACCGCCGCCGACAATATGGATCAACACATGCGTTTCCCCCTTTCAGCAAGGGCCGAGGCGGCCATCTTCCGTCCTTTTCTTTGCTCTCATCACCCTGCGGCTCGATAAGATGGCAAAAGCGGCGCTGCCTTTTTGGCTAGTTGGCGCACACTTCGCGAAGCGTGCGAATGGCGGCGGCTCGATCCCGTTCATTGTAGATGGCCGAGCCGGCGACAAGCACGTTCGCCCCGGCTTCCACGCAAAGCGGCGCCGTTTCCGCATTGATGCCGCCGTCGACCTCAATATCGACCTCTTTATTTTGTTCGCTGGCCATCCGGGCGACCTCACGGATTTTTGGCACGACCGCCGGAATGAACGCCTGTCCGCCAAACCCTGGATTGACCGTCATCAACAAGACGAGATCGACATCACCGATCACATGGCGGATCATCTCGACCGGTGTATGCGGATTGAGCACCACCCCGGCTTTGACGCCTTGTTCTTTGATAAAATGAATCGTCCGATGCAAATGCACGCACGCCTCAACATGGACGGAAATCACATCCGCGCCCGCTTTCGCAAACGCCGGAATGTATCGGTCCGGGTCGGCGATCATCAAATGGACGTCAAGCGGCAGCTTCGTCACCGGTCGAATGGCGGCCACGACCGGCGGACCGAACGTCAAATTCGGCACGAAATGCCCGTCCATGATATCGACGTGAATCCAATCCGCCCCGCCTTCCTCGACCGAACGAATCTCCTCAGCCAGGCGGGCGAAATCGGCTGATAAAATCGATGGCGCAATTCGAATCATGTTCAATACCTCGGCTTTCGTTCTTTCATTTCGGCAACAAAACTAACGTAGTGGTCATAGCGGTACGACGGAATCTCCCCGGCCTCGACCGCCTCACGCACAGCGCATTTCGGCTCGGCGATATGAAGGCAGCCGCGGAACTTGCACCCTTCCCCGTACGTTCGGAATTCAGGAAAATAATGCGGCAATTCGTCAAGCTCGATCTGGTCGAACTCAAGTGCACTAAACCCTGGGGTGTCGGCGACAAGCCCACCGGCGACCTCAAGCAGTTCGACATGGCGGGTCGTATGCTTGCCGCGCCCTAAATGGGTGGAAATGTCGCCCGTTTTCAACCGCAAATCCGGACGGAGCGCGTTTAATAGGGACGATTTGCCGACGCCGGACTGCCCGGCGACGACTGAGACGCGGCCGCGAAGGCGCAACGCCAGTTCATCGAGGCCGCCCTTGGTCACTGCTGACGTTTCAATCACGTCGTAGCCGATGCGCCGGTAATCATGCACGTAGCGGGCAATCTCTTCTTTTGATTCGCCATCCAACAAATCGATTTTGCTGATGACAATGATCGGCGTGATGCGTTTCGATTCAACCAAGACAAGAAAGCGGTCGAGCAGCTTGGCGCTGAAGTCCGGGCTTACAGCCGAAAAGACTAAAATCGCCTGTTCGACGTTGGCAATCGGCGGCCGCACAAGCTCATTTTGCCGCTCGCCAATCTCCAAAATATAGCCTTCCGTTTCGCTCGTCGCCTGAAAAACGACGCGGTCGCCGACGAGCGGCGTCACTTTTTTCTTGCGGAACACACCGCGCCCGCGGCATTGGAACACGCGGCCTTCGGACAGGACGTAATAAAATCCGCTTAACGCCTTAATGATTTGCCCTTCCGCCATAGCCTCACCCCTTTTTTCCGTTATTTTCTGGGTACGGGATCGATCCTTCCTCTTTGACGACATTGTTGACAATGACGCGGTAATAAGCGGTCTCCCCATATGGAATTTCAAACTCGACCATCTCGGTCGCTGGCGCCGTCAGCCGGTATGTTTTGTATGGCGTTGACATATTGTGGGTGGCATCTTGGATGTAAAGCTGGGCTTCAACCATTTGCCCCGGCATCGCCGGTTCATATGGGATCATAATCTCTTTCACTACCGTTTTGGACGGCTTCGGCTCCGGCCCGCGGGAAATGACGACTGTGATGGTTTCCCCTTTTTTTACCCGCTCGTTCGCCGCTGGAGTTTGCGAAATGACAAGCCCTTCTGGCACCTCGTCCGAATACTCGTACTTCACGTCAATGCGCAGCCCTTGATCCGCGCCGTAGTCGCGCACGCTTTTTTCCGTATAGCCAGTCAAATCTTTAACGGTGACCTTCTCCGGCCCGAGGCTGACGGTGAACATCACTTCCGTTTCATCAGGCACGACTTCATCACCGGCGTACGGGTATTGATCCAAAATCGTCCCTTCCGGCTTGTCGCTGTAGCGGCCGCTGCGTGTGATGCGGGTAAATCCTTCGGCGCGCAGCTCCTCCTCCGCCGCAGCAATATCATCGCCAATGAAGCTTGGAAATTCGATTTTCTTTTTTCCAATGCTTTTATAAATAATGACGCCGGCACCTTTCTTCACCGTCATGCCGGCTTCTGGATCGGTGCGCACGACTTTTCCTTCTTCGATTTGATCATCTTCTACATCGATCGTATCTTTGATTTCCAAACCGAGCGACGACAGCTGTTCAACAGCGTCATCATAGTTTTTGTTGACCACGTTCGGCATCGTCACTTCTTTTGGAAAAATGAGGTCCGGAATCCATGTGACCGCGCTGATGCCGGCAGCTCCAATGAACAGCAAGGCAGCCACAAGCCAGGCAATCCATACCCGTTTCCGCTTCGGTTTCGGTTCGCCCGTCGTATGAACCGGTTCGCTCGTTTTTTCCTCGTACACAAGCGTCTCTTGCTCCAACGCCGCGCTTTCCGCATGTTTGATCATCGGAATGGCTTTCGTCGCTTCCTCATCGTCATCGGGTATGGTAAATTTCGGCTCATTGCGCCGCCTTGGATCCAGCGCTGTCCGAATGTCCTCGTTCATTTCGCGCGCGGATTGGTAGCGGTAAAACGGGTCTTTCGCCGTCGCTTTTAAAATAATGTTTTCCACACTTTGCGGGATGTCCGGATTCCACGCCTTCGGCGACGGCGTTTCCGCCTGCAAGTGCTTCAACACGATCGAAACGGCTGATTCGCCGGAAAACGGCAGCCGACCGGTGACGAGTTCAAACATGACAATGCCGAGTGAATAAATGTCCGATTTTTCAGTAGCGATGCCCCCGCGCGCCTGCTCCGGCGACAAATAATGAACCGAACCGAGCACAGAGTTGGTCTGCGTGATCGTCGTGCCGCTCATCGCCACAGCGATGCCGAAGTCGGTCACTTTCACATTGCCGTGCTCATCAAGCAAAATGTTTTGCGGTTTAATGTCGCGATGGATGATGCCGTTCTCATGGGCATGGGCGATCGCTGATGTCAGCTGGTCCATGATGCCAAGCGCCCGTTCGACCGGAAGCGGAGCGTGCTGCTGGATGTATTGCTTCAGCGTCGCGCCGCGCACATATTCCATGACGATGTAATAGACGCCTTCCTCTTCGCCGACGTCATAAATGGAGACGATATGTTCATGGTTTAAGCTCGTCGCCGCTTGCGCCTCGCGGCGGAACCGTTTGATGAACTGATCATCATTGGCAAAATCAAGGCGGAGCACTTTGACAGCAACATCGCGTTCCAAAATCATATCGCGGGCCAAATACACGTTGGCCATGCCGCCGCCGCCGATGAGGCTGATGATTTTATAGCGGTCATTCAATCGCTTTCCAATGAGCACGCCGATCACCCACCTTCACGTTCCGCTGAAACATCGATGACCGCCAGCGAAATGTTGTCTTCTCCGCCCCGCCCGTTGGCGAGCTGGATAAGCGCCTCCGCCTTCTCTTCCAGCGTGCCGGCACCCGTCAAAATATGTATCATGTCCGCTTCCGGCACTTTATTGGACAACCCGTCCGAACATAACAACAACATGTCGCCCTCGTCGAGCGCCACTGTTTTCACGTCGATTTTCACCGCCGGTTCCGTGCCAAGCGCCCGCAACAGCACGTTTTTGCGCGGATGATGCTCAGCCGCTTCTTTCGAAAGTTGCCCGCTTTTGACGAGCTCATTGACCAACGAATGGTCGTCGGTCAGCTGCTGAATTCCGCTTTTGTTGAGCACGTAGCAGCGGCTGTCGCCGATATGGGCAACCGTCGCAAACGAATTAGCGCAAACGGCGGCGACGACCGTCGTCCCCATTCCTTGACATTCCGGGTGGGAACAGGCATGGCGAAACAGTTGTTCGTTCGCCGCCGCAATTTGCGTCTTGAGCCATTGCTCCGCCTCAGCCGGTGAAGCAAGGCTACTCTCTTTCTCCCATCGCTCCTGCAAATACGCCACCGCCATGGAACTGGCCACATCACCGGCGCGATGGCCGCCCATCCCGTCAGCGACGACCGCTAAATATTGGCCGCTTTGATTGACAAATACGCCGCCGCTGTCTTCGTTATGTTCGCGAATTTGGCCGATGTCAGTTCGGAAAACGGCTCGCATCCGATTCACCTCGTCTCCTCTTTTCGCTCCTTCGCGCGAAGCTGTCCGCAGGCGGCATCGATGTCGTGTCCATGTTCGCGGCGAATGGTGACATTGATTCCATGTTTTTTCAACGCCCGTTCAAAGGCGAAAATTTGGCTGCGCGGCGTGCGCACATAGTTGCGCTCCGGCACGTAGTTAACCGGAATCAAATTCACATGGCATTTCAGCCCTTTAATCAGCTCGGCCAACTGCTCGGCGTGCTCAAGCTGGTCGTTCACCCCGCCGAACAATCCGTATTCAAACGTCACGCGCCGGCCGGTTTTTTCAATGTAATACCGAACCGCCTCCATCAACTTGGGCAGCGGGTACGCTTTATTGATCGGCATGAGTTTCGTCCGCAGCTCATTCGTCGGTGCATGCAACGAAATGGCGAAGTTGATTTGCATTCCTTCATCGGCAAATTGGTAAATTTTTGGGATGATGCCGCTGGTGGAAACGGTGATATGGCGGGCGCCAATGTTCAACCCTTTTGGGTGATTGACGATGCGCAAAAACTTGATGAGCGCATCGTAGTTGTCGAACGGCTCGCCGATGCCCATGACGACGATGCTGCTGACGCGTTCATTCGTGTCATCGAGCGCCTTTTGCACTTGCACGACTTGGGCGACGATCTCGCCCGCCTCTAAATGACGCTTCAGTCCGCCGAGCGTCGAAGCGCAAAACGTGCAGCCGATGCGGCAGCCGACTTGCGTCGTGACGCACACCGAATTGCCGTAGTTATGACGCATGAGCACCGTCTCGATCGAATAGCCGTCATGGAGCTCAAACAAAAATTTGATCGTTCCGTCTTTAGACGTTTGTTTGACCACGGTTTTCAACGTCGTGATCGAAAACGATGACGCTAGCTGTTCGCGCAGCCGCTTCGGCAAATTCGTCATGTCGGCAAAATCGGTGACACGGTTTTGATACAGCCACTCGTAAATTTGCGTGGCCCGAAACGGCTTTTCGCCTTGAGCGACAAGCCATTCCTTCAATTCGTCTAGCGTGAGCGAATAAATCGATGGCAACGGAGGCTGCGTTTCGCCGACAGAGCGGCGGGCAGCCGGACGAACCATTTCCATGCTTTTACACCTTCTTTCGCAGTCGGGCGATAAAAAACCCGTCAGAGTCAAAATGATGCGGCAAAAGCTGCAACATGCCGCCTTTCACATGCGGCCGCACCGGTTCCGGCATCCGTTCGGCAAGGCTGGCGTCGAGGAAAAAGTCCGGATGATCCGCTAAAAAGCGGGCGATGGCTTCTTCATTTTCCTCGCGCTCCACCGTGCATGTGCTGTAGACAAGCGTACCGCCTTTTTTCAAAAGCGGGGCGGCCGCCCGCAAAATGGCTTGCTGAATCTCGACAAGCGCGGCGATGGCGTCTTTCCCTTTCGTATATTTGATCTCCGGTTTGCGGCGAATGACGCCGAATCCAGTGCACGGCGCATCGACCAAAACGCGGTCAAACGATTCCGGGGCAAACCGCTCGCCGAGCCGGCGGCTGTCAAGGGCGAGCGTCGCAACGTTGTCAAGCCCGAGCCGCTTGGCCTGCTGTTCGATCATCATTACCTTACGTTCGTGGATATCAACAGCAACGACCTCGCCGCGCCCGTCCATCCGCTCGGCGATATGGGTCGTTTTCCCGCCCGGCGCCGCGCAGCAGTCAAGCACCCGCTCGCCGGGGGCTGGGTCGAGCGCTCGAGCGACAAGCATTGAGCTTTCATCTTGAATCGTCAGCCAACCGGCGCGAAACGTCTCCGTATGAGCCAAATTCCCTTTTTCCGCCCGGATGGCCTCCGGAGCGACATGGCCAGGGATTGCCTGCATCCCTTCAGCGCGCAGCCGCTCAAGCGCTTCTTCGACAGTCGCACGCAGCCGGTTGACGCGGGCCGTTGATTGCGGCGGGCGCAAATTCGTCTCGCACATGCGCGCCGCTTCTTCATAACCATATTGCTGGATCCAGCGCCGAACGAGCCACTCGGGATGGCTGGTGGCAAGGGCGAGCCGCTTGCCCGCGTCATCAACCGCCTCGATCGACGGCAGCCCCTCGCGGCCGATGGCCCGCAATACGCCGTTGACAAGTGAAGCAATGCCGCGATGGCCGCGCCGTTTGGCGATTTCAACCGCTTCAAAGACGGCGGCGCGGTCGGGAACACGATCCAAATACACCATTTGATACAGCGTCAACCGAAGAAGCACGCGCACCCACGGCTCAAGCCGGCGCGCCTTGCGCAAAAACGGCGCCAAATAATAATCGAGCGTGTCGCGCCGTTGCACCGTGCCGTAGACAATCTCGGTCAACAGCGCCGCATCGCGCCCGTCAAGGCGTCCTTTTTGAATGGCTTCGTTTAATTGCAAATGACTGTACGCTCCTTTTTGTTCAATGGCTAACAGCGTATCTAAAGCAAGTTCACGTACGTTCATGATCCTCTCCTAGCTTCATGCCGACCGCCAGCCGGCTGCCGGCGCCGCGCAAAAATTCGCCCGCCGCCATCCGTTTTTTTCCGGCCGGCTGCAATTCGGTGATGCGAATGGCTGTCTCATTGCCGGTGGCCACGACAATGCCGTTTTCCTCGAGCGCCAAAATCGTGCCCGGCGGCGCCGAACGGGGCGCCGGCACTTTTTCACCCCACCAAACCTTCCAAATGTGCCCATCCTGCGTTGTATACGTGACCGGCCACGGATGGAAGGCGCGAATATGGTTGTAAATGGCTTCGCCGGGCTGCGTCCAATCGATCCGCTCCTGCTCGCGGCGAATGTTCGGCGCATACGTCGCTTTCTCCTCATCTTGCGGAACGGGCGCAATGTTTCCTTCCAATAAAAGTGGAAGCGTTTCTGATAGTAGTTTAGCCCCGGCGGCGCTCAATTTATCATGGAGCGTGCCGACCGTATCCGTTTCGGCAATCGGCACTTCGACTTGCGCTAACATGTCGCCGGCGTCCAACCGCTCCACCATATACATGATCGTGACGCCCGTTTTCGTTTTCCCTTGCCAAATGGCGTAATGGATCGGCGCCCCGCCGCGCAGCTCGGGCAGAAGCGAGGCATGGACGTTGATGCAGCCGTATTTTGGTGCATCAAGCAGCGCTTTCGGCAAAATTTGCCCGAACGCAGCCGTGACAATCAAATCGGGCGCAAACGCCAGCACTTGTTCGTATTGCTCCGGCTCGCGAATTTTTGTCGGCTGAAGCACCGGGATGCCGCGGCGCTCCGCTTCCACTTTCACCGGGGGCGGAACGGGCTCGCGCTTCCGCCCTTTTGGCTTATCCGGCTGGGTGACGACCGCTGCAACATGATAACCGTCATCAAGCAGCTGGCGCAAAATCGGCACGGCAAAGTCAGGTGTTCCCATAAACACAATGTTCGTCATTGGCATCTATCCTTCCAATTCTTCAAGATCGCAATATCGAATCACTTTCGACGTAAACAGCACGCCGTGCAAATGGTCGATTTCATGCTGCAGGGCGCGCGCCAAAAAACCGGTCGCGGAAAGCGTAAACGGGCGGCCGCGCCGGTTTTGCGCCCGCACTTTCACAAATTTCGCGCGCGGCACTTCGCCAAACAAACCAGGAAAGCTCAAACAGCCTTCAACATCCACTTGTTCGCCGCGCGCCTCGATCACGACCGGGTTGATGAGCTCAATGCGTCCGTGCTCATCTCCGACATCAACGACCGCAACCTGTTCCGCGACGCCGATTTGCGGGGCAGCTAGGCCCACCCCGTCAGCGGCAAGCATCGTTTCATACATATCGTCAAGCAGCCGCCCGAGCCGACGGTCAAATATCGTCACCGGCGCGCACGGCTGTTCCAAAATTGGATTTGGATGCATCACAATCGACAAAACGGCCAATGTCATTCCTCCATCTTCACATCATCATATACGGATTCGTGTCGACCGTAATCGTCACTCCGCCATGGGCGGCATCGGCTTGGTAGCGGTCGATGACCGCCTTGAGCGCCGCGGTCAAATTCGGCTCCCGTTTGTATTTTATCATGCATTGGTAGCGATATCTATCGTGAAGACGGGCGATTGGCGAGGCAACCGGGCCGAGAACGACCGCTTCGTGCGACAGATGCTTGCGCAAATAGGCGGCGATCTTTTCCGCCGCTTTGGCCGCAGCCGGCGCCTCTTCGTGGGCGGCGGTAATGAGCGTCAAATAATAGTACGGCGGATAGCCGTGCGCTTTGCGCAGCGCCATCTCCCGCTGGTAAAAGGCGCGGTAGTCGTGGCGGGCGGCCAGTTCAATGCTGTAGTGGTCAGGCGTATACGTCTGAATGATGACTTCGCCGGGCAGCTCGTGCCGCCCGGCGCGCCCGCTCACTTGCGTCAACAGCTGGAACGTTTTTTCCGCGGCGCGGAAATCGGGCAAATGAAGCATCGTGTCGGCCGCCAGCACACCAACAAGCGTGACGTTCGGAAAATCAAGTCCTTTGGCGATCATTTGCGTGCCGAGCAAAATATCGGCTTCCTTGGCGGCAAAACGGGAAAGCAGCTCTTCATGCGCCCCTTTGCGGCCGGTCGTGTCGACATCCATGCGGATGACGCGCGCTTTCGGCAGCAACCTCGTCAGTTCTTCTTCCACTTTTTGCGTGCCGGTCCCGAAAAAGCGGATGTGTTCGCTTCCGCACGATGGACAGCGAGGGACAAGCGGCTCTTCATGCCCGCAATAATGGCATTTCATCCGCTCGCCGGCGCGATGGTACGTCAACGAAATGTCGCAGTGCGGACAGCGGATGACATAGCCGCAGCTGCGGCACATGACAAACGTCGAATAACCGCGTCGATTCAACAGCAACACTGCCTGCTCGCCGCGCTCAAGCCGGCGGCGCAATTCGTCAAGCAACCGGCGTGAAAACATCGAACGGTTGCCGCTTCGCAGCTCCTCGCGCATATCGACGACATGAACGTCCGGCAGGCCGCGGTCGCTGATGCGCTCCGGCAGCTCGAGCAGCTCGTACACCCCTTTGGCGGCGCGGGCGAACGTCTCAAGCGAGGGGGTGGCGCTGCCAAGCACGACCGGGCAGCTGTGGCGGCGAGCGCGGTAAATGGCGACATCGCGCGCATGATAGCGCGGCATTTCTTCTTGCTTGTAGCTCGTCTCATGCTCCTCATCGATGATGATCATCCCTAAGTTTTCAAATGGGGCAAACACAGCCGAACGCGCACCGACGACAAGCTGCACTTCTTTCCGGTGAATTTTCCGCCATTCGTCATATTTTTCGCCGACCGACAGCCCGCTGTGAAGCACCGCTACTTTCGAGCCGAACCGGCTTTTGAAGCGCTCGACCATTTGCGGCGTCAGCGAAATTTCCGGCACGAGAACGATCGCTTCCTTTCCTTGGCGCAACGCTTCATCAATCGCCTGCATATACACTTCCGTCTTCCCGCTGCCGGTGACGCCATACAGCAAAAACGTGCGATGCTCCCCAGCGCGCACCGAAGCGGCGATCTTCGCCAACGCCGCCTCTTGCGCCTGGGTGAGCGCCGGCGGCTCGCTCGGCTGAAACGTGCGATGCTCGTACGGGTCGCGGTACACCTCGACATCGTTCAGCACCACAAATCCTTTGTCGACGAGCGCTTTCAGCGGCGCTGAGGAGACGCCAAGCACCGCTTGCAGTTCGGCAACCGACGCCGCCTTCCCTTTTTCAAGCAAAAATGAAAGCACCTCTTTTTGTCTTGCCGGCAGCGACCCGAGCTCCTGTTTCGCCTGTTCCGATGGAATGGCAAGAGCGGCGTGCTTCACCGTTTTCTTGCCCGCTTTTTCTTTCACCTTGTAGACCGCCTCGAGCACGCCCTGCTGCACCGCTTTTTGCGCCGCCCGCCATAAACCGGCCGCCTCAACCTCTTTCCAAGCGGCTTCCGTCCGCCCGGCAAACAGCGGCTTTACCTCATCCGGCAACCTCTCTCTCTTCTCTTCATCTGTCAAACGGAGCGTTTTTTCATATTTCGCCCGCATCGCTGCCGGCAGCATCGCCTGGTACGCCGAAATGGCAAAACAAAGCGTCGTTTCCGTTAAATAGCGGCCAAGATCAAGCAGCTCTTCGTTTAACACCGGCACGACATCAAGCACATGCTCAATCGGTTTCAGTTGTTTGATGTCGGAATGGTCTTTCACATCAACGACAAACCCTTGCAAACGCCGCGCCCCAAACGGCACCGTCACCCGCATGCCCGGCTGGATGATGCCTTGCCAGCGTTCCGGAATCAAATAATCAAACGGGCGGTCCGTCTGCCGGGACGGGACATCGACAATCACGGATGCTACTTTCATCGAATCGCCTCGATATACGCGTGAATTTCTTTTAAAATTTCCTCGGCCGCCTCGCGTTTCGTCATGAGCGGCAGCGGCCGAACGACGCCGTCGCGGCGGAAGATGGTGACGATGTTCGTATCGCCGGCAAACCCTGCCCCTTCTTCGGTGACATTGTTGGCGACGACCATATCAAGCCGCTTTTCTTCAAGCTTTTTTAACGCATACTGTTCAAGGTTGTCCGTCTCAGCGGCAAATCCAACTAAAATCTGTCCCGTTTTCCGCTCACCAAGCGCTTTCAAGATGTCCACCGTCCGCTCCATCTCCACCACATAATCACCCGGTTGCTTTTTGATTTTGGACGCCGCCACATATTTCGGCCGATAATCGGCGACCGCCGCCGCCTTGATCACGATGTCCGTTTCCGCAAACCGAGCCATCACCGCTTCATACATCTCTTCCGCCGATTCAACCGCCACCGTCTCGACGCCATCGGGCGAAGAAAGCGCCGTCGGTCCGGAGACAAGCGTCACCGAAGCGCCGAAGCGGGCCGCCGCTTCGGCGATGGCGTAGCCCATTTTGCCGCTCGAATAGTTGGAGAAATAGCGGACTGGATCAAGCCTCTCCCGCGTCGGCCCAGCGGTGACAAGCACACGCTTCCCGCGAAACAGCGGCGGATCACCGGCAAAAAAGCGCTCGATATGGGCGATGATGTTCTCCGGCTCCTCCAGCCGCCCTTTGCCGATGTAGCCGCACGCCAAATAGCCTTCCGACGGCTCGATGAACCGGTAGCCGAATTGGCAGAGCCGCTCAATGTTCGCCTGGACGGCCGGATGCTCGTACATATGGACGTTCATCGCCGGAGCAATCCAGACGGGCGCTTTCGTCGCCAAAATCGTCGTCGTCACCATATTGTCGGCGATGCCGGCGGCCAGCTTCGCCATCGTATTGGCCGTCGCCGGTGCGACCAAAACGAGATCAGCCCAGTCCGCCAAATCGATATGGGCGATGACGGCCGGGTTGTTTTCGGCAAACGTATCGACATACACTTCCTGGCGCGACAAAGCTTGAAACGTGAGCGGTGTAATGAACTGGCACGCCCCTTCTGTCATGATCACTTTTACTTCAGCGCCGCGCTGGGTCAACTGGCTGGTGAGCGCCGCCGCCTTGTACGCCGCCACCCCCCCGGTCACACAAAGCAAAATATGTTTTCCCTTGATCATGTTGGCCACCCCCCGACATTGAAAAAAATAACAACCTAAAGCTAGGTTGTTATTTTTCCTCCTCCACTAATTCGACCTTGTCACCAGCGATTTCCTCGAGCGCCTGGCCGACAAATTTTTTCGACACCGGCTTTTTCACCATCAACTCCGCACCGTCCTGCAGCTCGCGCGCCCGTTTGGCCACCACCGTGACGAGCTTGTATTTCGAATCGACTTTTTGCATCAGCAAATCGATGGAAGGATACAGCATCGTCATTCCACCCCCAACATCCGTTTATATCGCTCAGCGACGCGTTCGCGCCGGCAATGTTCGGCGATGACGATCGCCTTGATCCGCTCGCAGGCGAGCTCCACTTCATCATTTTCCACGACATAGTCGTACTCGTCCATCATTTCAAGCTCCTCTTTCGCCGCCCGCAGCCGATTTTCAATCAGCTCTTTCGACTCGGTGCCGCGTCCCATGATCCGCTTTTCAAGCTCCGTGAGGCTTGGCGGAGCAAGGAAAATGAAGAGCGCCTCTGGAAACGCCCGCCGTACTTTCATCGCTCCCTGCACTTCGATCTCTAAAAACACATCTTTCCCTTCGGCAAGCGTCTTCTCCACGTAGTCGATCGGCGTGCCATAGTAGTTGCCGACGTATTCCGCCCACTCGAGCAGCTTGTTTTCCCGAATCATTTGTTCAAACTGCTCGCGCGTGCGGAAGAAGTAGTCGACGCCTTCCACTTCGCCTTCGCGCGGCTTGCGCGTCGTGACCGACACCGAATAATGAAGATTGATGTCCGGCTGTGAAAACAGCGCCTTGCGCACCGTTCCTTTGCCAACGCCAGACGGACCCGACATGACGATCAACAACCCACGTTCGTTCTTCAACGCCCAAAACCCTACCCTTCCTCGGAGAAATCGTCGCTTCCATATAAGCGGTTCGCCACCGTTTCCGGCTGCACGGACGACAAAATGACGTGATCGCTGTCCATAATGATGACGGCGCGCGTCCTCCGCCCGTGCGTCGCGTCAACAAGCTTGCCGCTTTCGCGCGCATCTTGAATGATTCGTTTGATCGGCGCCGAATCAGGGCTGACAATCGTAATGATGCGGGCGGCTGACACCATGTTTCCGTACCCGATATTGATAAATTTCATCATCATGACACGCCCACCTGCCATATCCGATATTGTTGCCGCCAATAAGTCGTTTTAAACAGTTATTCCACGTTTTGCACTTGCTCGCGCATTTTCTCAAGCACGCTTTTCATCTCAACGACTTGCGCGGCAATCAGGCTGTCGTTTGCCTTGGCGCCGATCGTGTTGACTTCCCGGTTCAACTCTTGCACCAAAAAGTCCAGCTTCCTCCCGATCGGTTCGTCCATTTCTAAGGCGTCTGCCATTTGCGCCAAATGGCTGCGGATGCGTTTCAATTCCTCATGAATGTCCGCCTTTTCGGCAAACACCGCCACTTCTGTGAGCAGGCGCGCCTCATCGACCGGAGCGGGCGCCCATTCGCGCAGGCGGCGCGCAAGCCGCTCGCGGTATTGTTCAATAACAAGCGGCGCCCGCTGTTCAATGGCTTCCACCCCGGCTTCGACTTCATGAAGACGGGCGCGCAAATCCGCGGCAAGCGCCTCCCCTTCGCGCCGGCGCATGGCAACAAGTGCCTTTGCCGCTTCATCGACAGCGGTCAAAAGCAGCGGCTCGACCTCCTCGTTCGCTCCTTCCTCTTCCACCACTTCGACCGCCCCATCAAGCCGAAGCAGCTCGGCCGCCGTCACGCTGCCGTCAACAGCAAATCGCTTTGCAGCCTCCTGCAACCCGGCCCAATATTGGCCGAGCAAATCCCAATCAATATGTACGTTCCGCTTTACAAGTCCTTCGCCGGCGATCGTGACGAACACTTCCACTTTTCCGCGCCGCACGTACGGCAAAATTGCTTTCTTTATTTTATCCTCAAACACGAGCCATTGTCTAGGGAGGCGAATGGAAATTTCGCAAAACCGGTGGTTGACCGATTTCATTTCCACCGCCACCATCAAACGATCCGTTTTTTTTGTGCTTGCGCCGAAGCCGGTCATGCTGTAAACCATATCATCACATCCGTCGTTGCCTTGATGAAAAAGAAAAGGTCATAGAGCGTTCCTCTATCACCCTTTTTATTATAACATATCCATCCTTTTATTTTCTCGTAAAAAGCGAGCCAGCAAACAAAAATGTCGGCAAGGCGGACAAGCCAATGATGAGCAGCCAATCGACTGTTGCGAGCGGCTTCGTATGGAACACTGCGGCAAGCGGTGGGTAATAGATGACGACAATGAGCAAAAGCAGCGACACGATCACCGCCGCGACAAGGTATATGTTCCCGAACGGACTGCGGTCAAAAACCGAATGGTCGCAACGGCAGTCGAACACATGGATCAATTGGGCCAACACAAGCGTCGCAAACGCCGCCGTCTGGGCGTAAACGAGATCCTCGCCGCTCCGTTCATAGGCGGTCAGAAACGCAGCCAGCGTAACAACGCCGATCAAAAAGCCGCGGCTTACGATTTTCCAGCCGAGCCCGCGGGCGAACACCCCTTCATCGGGACGGCGCGGCGGCCGCTTCATCACGTTTTCTTCTGGTTGGTCGAGCCCGAGCGCCATGGCTGGCAAACCATCGGTGACAAGATTGACCCATAAAATTTGAATCGGCACGAGCGGCAGCGGCAAGGCAAGCAGCATCGCAAACAACATGACGAGAATTTCCCCGACGTTCGAGGCAAGCAAGTAGCGGATAAACTTGCGAATGTTTTCGTAAATGTTGCGCCCCTCTTCGATCGCGGCCTCAATCGTCGCAAAGTTGTCATCCAACAAAACGAGCGACGCCGCCTCTTTCGCCACCTCTGTCCCCGACCGGCCCATGGCGACGCCAATATCGGCTGCTTTCAGAGCGGGCGCATCGTTCACCCCGTCGCCGGTCATGGCAACAATATGGCCGCGACGCTTGAGGGCGTTGACAATTTTTAACTTATGCTCCGGAGCGACGCGGGCAAACACGTAAATCTCATCAACTACGCGTTCGAGCTCATCGACCGACAGCTTCGACAACGCCGCACCATCCATCACTTTTCCGCCAGGCGGCAGCACGCCAAGCTGTTTGGCGATGGCGGTGGCTGTCAACACATGATCGCCGGTGATCATCACCGTTTTCATGCCTGCCTCTTTGCATCGCGCCACTGCTTGCTTCACCTCAGGGCGCGGCGGATCGATCATGCCGGCGACGCCGAGGAACCGAAGCTTTGTCTCCGCATCCTTCTCCGACTCGATCCGTTCCGTTTCCGCAAGCAGCCGATACGCGACGGCGATCGTGCGCAAGGCGGAAGACGCCATCTGGCGAATCGCCTTCTCGATCGTTTCTTTCCACGCCGGGGTCAGCATCTGCTCGCGGCCGTTCCATTCAAGGCGGTCCGCCCGCTCAAGCAGCACATCGGGCGCCCCTTTCGTCACGACAAACCGACGGCCGTTTCGGTCGCGGACGATCACCGTCATCATTTTCCGCTCGGAATCAAACGGAAACTCCTGTTCGATCGTGTACTCACGCAAAAGCATTCCTTTCGCCAATCCAGCTTTGGCCGCCGCGACCAGCAGCGCTCCTTCCGTCGGATCGCCGTCGACGTAACGCCGGCCGTTTTCCTCTTTCAACTCCGAACTATTGCAAAGCACCCCCATTGTCAACAGGCGAGCGAGCTGGGGAACGCGGTTCGGATCAACCGTCCGGCCGCGTTCAGAAAACTCGCCATCCGTTTCAAGACCAACGCCGCTTACCGCAAATGTCCGCCCGCCTGCCCATACTTGCGTGACGGTCATCATGTTTTCCGTCATCGTCCCCGTTTTGTCGGAACAAATGACCGAAGCGCAGCCGAGCGTTTCCACCGCCGGAAGCTTGCGGACGATGGCGTTTCGTTTGATCATCCGCTGCACGCCAAGCGCCAAGACGACCGTCACAATGGCCGGCAACCCCTCCGGAATGGCGGCGACCGCGAGCGACACACCAGCCAAAAACATTTCATACAGGTCGTGCCCTTGAATGACACCTACGGCCACGACCGCTGCCGTCAGCGCCAATGCGACGACAAGCAAAATTTTCCCAAGCTGCTCGAGCCGGCGCTGGAGCGGGGTTGCCCCCGCATCCGCCTCTTCGAGCATCGTTGCGATTTGTCCCATCGCTGTTTTCATCCCAGTGGCGATGACAATCCCGACCCCATTCCCTCTTGTCACGAGCGTCCCCATAAACGCCATATTGTGCAAATCGCCCAACGACGCCTGTGCTGTATGAAGCGGGGCGGCGGATTTGGCCACCGGCACTGATTCGCCCGTCAGCGCCGACTCCTCGATTTCCAGGCCGGCCGCCTCAATCAAGCGGATGTCGGCCCCGACCCGGTCGCCGCTTGCAAGTCTCACCACATCGCCGACAACAAGCTCGCGCGTGGGGACTTTCACCCACTCCCCGCCGCGCAACACAACCGCTTGCGGAGCGGACAACCGTTTTAAGGCGGCAAGCGACTTTTCCGCCCGCCGCTCCTGGATAAACCCCAGGATGGCGTTCATGATCACGATGACGACAATCGCCACCGCATCCACATACTCGCCTAAAAACGCGGAAATCACCGTCGCCAAAAGCAACACAAGCACCATAAAATCTTGAAACTGGCGAAAAAAGACAACGATGGCCGACTCCTTCTTCCCTTCCGCCAGCTCGTTGTACCCGAACTGCCGCAGCCGTTTTTCCGCCTCCGCCGCAGTAAGCCCGGTCTTGACATTCGTCTTCGTCTCGTGCGCGACATCGCTTGCCGCGAGCGTATGCCATTGCATCTGTCTCCCTCCGTCCTTCCATTTTTTTCGCACGCCGTTCCCGCTTCTCTATGCTTATTCATACATGTCCCAAAAAATGATAGTCCCCGCCATGATGTTTAGCGACACAAACATAAGGAGTCGTGGGGCCCTTTGCCACGCCATCTCCCCCATAAGGGAAAAAATCGTGTCAAAAAAGCGGGCCTCCCCATTTTATGCAACATGTTCGTCGGGCATCTTCGTCCGTCTTCAGGTAATATTCAAAGAAATGTTCAAAACGGCGGGTCGTATGGTAAGATCGAAATAGCAAACAAACGAAATAGAAAGGTGTTTTCCATGTCCTTTGACGGAGTGTTTACGTACGCCATTGTCGGTGAACTCGAAGAGGCGCTTGCGGGCGGGCGGATCACGAAAATCCACCAGCCGTCGGCGTATGAGATCGTGCTGCTTGTGCGCGCCCGGGGCCATAACCATAAAGTGATGCTGTCGGCGCATCCGACGTACGCCCGCGTCCATTTGACAAACGAAACGTACAACAACCCATCCGAGCCGCCGATGTTTTGCATGCGGCTGCGCAAACAGTTGGAAGGAAGCGTCATCGAAGCGGTCCGCCAAGTCGATTTTGACCGCATCATCGTCATGGACACAAAAGGCCGCGACGAACTCGGCGACGTGCAGACAAAGCGGCTCATCATTGAAGTGATGGGCCGCCATAGCAACATCATCCTCGTTGATGCATCGACCGACACGATCATCGACAGCTTGAAACATTTGCCGCCGTCGGTCAACCGCTACCGGACGGTGCTTCCCGGGCATCCGTACGTCGCCCCACCGACGCACGGCAAGCTGAACCCGCTTGAGGCGACGGAAGAAATGGTGCTGAAAAAAATCGACTTTCACGCCGGCAAGCTCGCCCATCAGCTTGTTTCCGCCTTCAGCGGCATTTCGCCGCTATTTGCCAATGAGGCGGTGTTCCGCGCTGGACTCGCCAACCGGACGACGCTGCCGAAAAGCTTCCTCGCGCTCATCGATGACGTTCGGCACCGCCGCTTTGCCCCGATGATGTACACGAACGGGGAAAAAGAATGGTTTTACGTTTTGCCGCTTAAGCACTTAAAAATCGAAGGCCAACCGTTTGCGAGTGCAAGCGAGCTATTGGACCGCTTTTATTTCGGCAAGGCCGAGCGCGACCGCGTCAAGCAGCAAGCTCATGACATCGAGCGTCTCATGGCGAACGAAAAGGCGAAAAACGAGAAAAAGCTCCTAAAGCTCGAACAGACGCTTGAAGAAGCAAAGAAAGCCGACGTTTATCGACTGTACGGCGAACTGCTCACCGCCCATTTGTACGCCATAAAGCGCGGCATGACGGAAATCGAGGTCGCAAACTACTACGACGAAAACGGAGGCACCATCACCATTCCGCTCGACCCGCAAAAATCGCCGTCCGAGAACGCGCAACAGTACTTTCAAAAATACCAAAAAGCGAAAAACTCGTTCGCCGTCGTTCAAGAACAAATCGAGCGGACGAAAGAAGACATCGCCTATTGCGACACGATTTTAAGCCAGCTTGAAACCGCCTCGCCGAAAGATGTCGAGGAAATCCGCGACGAGCTCATTGAACAAGGCTATTTGCGCCCGCGCGCGGCGAAAGGAGCAAAAAAGCGCAAACCAACCGCGCCCGAGCTTGACCGCTACGTCGCAAGCGACGGCACGGAAATACTCGTTGGCAAAAACAACAAACAAAACGATTATCTCACGACAAAGCTGGCCCATAAGGACGATGTTTGGCTGCATGTGAAAAACATTCCCGGCTCGCACGTCGTCATCCGGAACAAGCAGCCGTCTGACGAGACGCTCTTGGAAGCGGCGAATCTTGCCGCCTACTTCAGCAAAGCTCGCCACTCCGGGTCGGTGCCTGTCGACTACACACACATCCGCTACGTGAAAAAACCGAGCGGCGCCAAGCCGGGGTTTGTCATTTACGAACACGAGCAAACGCTCTACGTCACGCCGGATGAAGAACTCGTCCGCGCCATGAAACAACGGCAAAAACAACAAGCGGCAAAACCATCGTAAACCCGCCCCAATGACCGCCCAACACGGCATCGGGCGATCCGCGCGAACTCCCGCAAACCGAAACGGTCTAGTGCCGCATAAAAGACAGCGGGCTGTCTGTAAGACCAGCTGCATTGGCCTTACGGACAGCCCGCTTTGCAAACTTGTCGAGTCAACCACAAGCCGCCATCACGAATGCAACTCCATGCACGTCTGCCATCCGTCTCAACGAAACATATCCTCAAGAGCCACTTGAAGCCCAGGAAAGCATGCCGACTGCACCACACCCGTTCCCGCTTTCACATCCGCCTGCTCATACAGTCCTTCCTCGTTCAGCGTATAGACGGTAATCGCCTCTTTCATCGGATTGACGATCCAATACTCTTTCACATCGTACGCCATATACAAATTGAATTTGGTCACTAAATCGTGCGCCTGGTTGGAAGGGCTCAAGATCTCAACGATAAGAGTAGGCACGCCGACATACTTCGTTTCCGTAAACCCTTTTGAATCGCAAATAACGCTTAAATCCGGAATGACGACTTTGCGATCGGGAAACTTGTCGCTAGCCAGTTCAATATCGGTCGGCGCCGCAAACACGTTGCACGGCTTCCCACGAAAATAAAGGCCCAATTCGGTATGAAGGTTGCTCGAAACAAGCTGATGCTTGATGCTTGGCGACGGAGCCATATACACAGCGCCATCAATATATTCAAGCCACTCATCGCTTTGTTCCCGCAACGCCCAATATTGCTCGTACGACACATTGGAAAACCGAGGCAAGGACATCGGCATCTTCTCCTTTGTCGCTTACATATTCCCCAAAAGAAGAACGCAACAGCCGTAATGGCCGGCTATTCCTCAAGCATCTTATCCAGCTTCTTATCAAAAGTATACACTTGATATCCCTTCACTTTGTTATAGGCGTATAAAAGGGTATCGACAAAGTCCAAGCGCCTTTTGCCAAACAGAGCAAGCGCCTCCTCTACGACCTCGATATCATCCACCTCGATATTATCGTATTTGAGCAATTCTAAAAGAATATCGCTGATCTCGTCATTTTTTACGTTGTACACTTTTTCAAGAACATTACTTCTCTTAGCAACAATACTTTGTTATCTTCAATAATCGTTGCGGCTTTGCCCGACAACTCATCATGGTCATTAAGCAGATATCTTAAAATAATATTCGCATCAATGATTTTCATATTGATCCACCACAGCTTTAGACCAAGCATCGCTTTCTCGGGCTTGCAAAGTCTCATTTTTATATTTGGACAGAGCCCCTCTTAGATTCCTTTTTTTTGGCTGTTCCAAATCTTCTTTATCCGCATAAGGAAGAATAATGACTTCCACTTTTCTATTTTTTAATGATTGAGGCAAATCGATGATCTTTTCTAAGTCATTGCTGTTTTTGATTACTCTTACAAAATCCATAACGTTTTCACTCCTTTCAAGGAAGATGGATCCTTTTAAACATATTATACCCGTTCATTGTACATCATGAGATGAAAATTCACTTTACGATCTATATAGACTCCCATGACAAAAAGATTTCGTCACCATCGAAGGGATGAAAATGCCGCTATGTCGAACTCTGAAACCTTGCACATTTTGAAGTTCGGGTATTTTCAGGATAGAAAAACTTTTTTAACGTCAGATATCCCTTCTTCAATCATACGTGTACTCTTTCTTGTTTCCTTTCTTATCGTACTCGCTTAACAAGTTTCCTACGGCATCATAATTCTTTTTCGCCACATAGCCTTCTTCATCCACTTCTTCCGTGACATCATTTCCGCTGGCATCGTATTTGTTTTTCGTCACCACGTTTCCTTCCATGAGCCGGATCGCGTCAAACCATACCGTTCCCGTGTAATTGCCGCGGAAGACAGCGGATATGTCGATTTTATCAATTGGCTTGGAAGGTTGAATCGAAACGGCGGCACGGTTCCAATCTTGATTGCCAGCAGGGAAATCCGCAGGTGTGAGTAAAATATTTGTAGGTGAAATGGAGAATGCGAATGGTTGCTTGTGATGATGATCGTGACCACTAAGCGAAATGCTGTAAATGATCATTTTATTTGAATGCCAAGCCACCCGTTTTTTCTGTGAACATAACCATCCACGAATGGTTATGTTCATGCTTGGTGGTGAGCGAAACTTGCTCATGTTCAGAAAACCCACGAAATATTGACGACATTAGACGCTGTCGCACTCCGTTTTTCCCCATGGAATGACGCCGATGGCGAGTGAGTCATCTCCCCGCTTCGTCCATGACAAAAGCGCGAACCATCCTTTGGTCCGCGCTCCTCTTTTCCTCTTTTAGCTCCCCCACTCCTCCGGATTCTCCCGCCATTGCCGCAATGTCGCCAGATCGTGTTCGCTGACGGCGCCAAGGCGGACGGCCGTTTCGATGAGGGTGTTGTAGTCCGTAAGCGTGTAGGCAGGCAAATTCTCTGCGGCAAACGCCTGTTTCGCTTTTTCGAGCCCGTATGTGAAAATGGCGGCGACGCCCAGCACCTCGCAGCCTGCCTCTTTCAAGGCGCGGACGGCCGCAAGCGAGCTGCCGCCCGTCGAGATCAAGTCTTCGATGACGACGACGCGCTGGCCCGGTTCGGCTTGGCCTTCGATTTGTTTTCCTTTGCCGTGTGCTTTCGCCTGGCTGCGGACGTAGCACATCGGCAGCTCAAGCCGCTCGCTCACCCAGGCGGCGTGCGGGATGCCGGCGGTCGCCGTGCCGGCGATGAGGTCCGCTTTAGGGAAATGGGTGCGGATGAGTTCGGCGAGGCCGTCGGCGATCAGGCGGCGCACGCCGGGGTAAGCGAGCGTCAGGCGGTTGTCGCAATAAATCGGCGATTTCAAGCCCGAGGACCAGGTAAACGGTTCATTCGGCTGCAGGGCGACCGCCCCGATTTGAAGCAGTTTGGCGGCGATGTCGTGTTTCATCCTATTTCGCGCAGGAGACTCCCACTTCAACGACCAAAGGGAGTAAGTGGGAGAGGAATGCGCGTTCCCCCCTTTCTTTTGTGTATGATATAATAAAGGCGTGGAGAAAACCGTTCAATAA